>JALHIE010000109.1 GCA_022840285.1 Porphyromonadaceae bacterium | reverse complement strand
TGGCTGTAGCGTAGATGATGGCGCCGGTAATGTAAAAGACGCCTCCGGCTATAAGCCACCCGATAACTTCGATGCAGTTTTTTTCGTTTGCCGTTTCTATGAGCGGTTTAAAGGCAACCAAAACCACTAAACCCATAAAAACATACGATGCGGTCTTTAAATGACTGTTTTTCTTTAGTTCACCAAAACTGACGGCAATACCAACAAGCGCAATGATCCAGACCAGTCCGAACAGCAGCCATCCCCAGAAGCGCTCCTCGCGCAATAAAATCAGCGTGAACGGCGAGTAGCTTGCCGCGATCAGGAGGTAGATGCTTGCATGGTCGAAGTGGCGCCATTTCACTTTTCGTCCAGGCTCCTGCACAAAATGATAAACGGTGGATGAGAGCATGCAGGCCAGCATCCCGAAGCCGAAAATGGCATAGGCCAGGATTGCCCAACGGTTATCGGCAAGTATCGCCTTACGAAGCAGGAGGACGGTCGCAATCAAGGCCATCAGAACCCCGGCAGCGTGGGTGAGGTAGTTGGCCTTTTCCTCCCGTGCGGTGTAAAATTTTTCGTTACTCATTTAATGTCCAATTTAGCATTACTTTCCGGTTACGTTCCGACCAGGGAGGAGATCCCAGCAACAACCGCTTGATCTCGGTCTCCAATTCCTGGCACGAGTTTTCTTTAATGGTGATGCTGCCCGGTTGCCCTTGCCCGTTCACATAAAATTCCACTTTTATCGAAATCGGCTCATTCGGACAAACGGTTTTATCGTAATTTTTTTCGAAATAATGCCTGAATTCGGTTTCTCCGAAAACAGGGACAGTGTCTTTTACCGTTGTTGTGGAACCCACAACCGATTCTTTTTTCTGAGTTCCGAAAGCAACCACCACCACTTCATCCAAAGCCATATCGTCCGATTTCATCACAACGTCACCCAGGTGCTCTTTCAAAGGCATTTCAACTTTTTTCATTCCTATGAAAGAAGCGACCAGCATGCCTTGCTCGTCTTTCGGAACGGTTAACCGGAAGTTCCCGTCCATATCGGTGACTGCTCCGAGTTGAGTGTTTTTGACGTTTACGGTCACTCCGATAATGGGTTCTCCGATCTCATCCACGATTCTTCCCGAAATGGTTTTTGTATTCGGGGAGACAGCAGTTACGGCAGCCACTTTACCCTGAATGGCTTTCTGTTTGGGTAAGGCGGCTCTTGCAACGGATACCTGTTCCGGTTCAATAGCTTCTGCCATCCTTTCGGGTGCTTGGAGTTGCAAAGTTTCTTCGCTGACAATTTCGGCAGTTTTCTCAGCCTCAACAGCTTGCTGTACTTCTTTTTTTTGCACGGTAGTTGCCGTTCTTTCTTCTGCTGTTTTTGGCGGCGTGTGATCGGCCACGAGAACGGAATCTCTTTCGGGAGAAAGAGTGGTTTCTTCTTTTTTCAGGGATTCCGCCGATGCAACCTGAATGTCTCTTGTATCTTGTTGGCGAGGAAGAAAGGGTAGGCCGATAAGCAAGACGAGCACGGCAGCCGCAGCCCACAGCCAGACGCGTTTATCGATGCGTTTGGGTTGCGGAGCAAACCGTTTTTCCAGCTTTTCTATAGCTTCAACATGGTTGCCCGGCACCGAATCGTAACCGTCGATGGTGTCTTGCAGGAACGGATCGTTCATGGCTTCCCGTTCTAAGCGGTTAGCCTCTTTCCCGTACCGTTTTCCGTGTATGTAATCTTTTAAATTCACTTTGTCAAAATGTCGCGTGTTACGTATTGCGTGTTTGGACCCTTTGCTCTTCGTTCAATGCTCTTAGCCGTAAAATGCAATTCTTCAAATTTCTTTTTCCGTTCTGAATGTAACTTTTTACTTTTTCTAACGTATAGCCTGTCAAGGAAACGATGTCGGCATACGACTTGTCTTCGTGATAAAAATACTCGATGCTCGTCCGCTGCTCTGCGCCTAACTTTGCCATACAATAATCCAGCGCCGATTTTTCTTCGTTCACCTTCTCTTCATCTAATGGAGTAAAAAAATCGCCGTTTTCCATAACCGATTCGTTTATATCTTCGAAAAAAACGTGCTTGTCTTTCCTTATCTTCAGTAAACAGTGATTTTTAGCCACGGTATAAAGCCATGAATGAAAGTTGCTTATCTCGTAGTTTGTGATCTTTTGATTTAGATCTTCGAATAAATCCATCACGGCGTCTTGCGCATCGGGTCCATTACCGAGGTATTTCAGGCATAATCCGTACAGCATCGGAATGTATCGACGGAACAATTCGTGGAAGTACATGGTTTGACGTCCTTTTTTATACCGTTCAAACAATTCCTCGTTCGATAGGTTTGTTATTTTCCTATTGGTTTTCAAGAATTTGCTGTTTTAATACATTAATCCCGATTCACAAAAATAAGAAATTTATCGGTTTGTTTATGGAATTTCATCCCCATTTGTATCCATAAAGCAGAAGATTCAAAAAAGTATTCATGTTAAAAACGAAAAAATTATGAAAACAACATTGCAACGGATCGGGATGATCCTATTTATGACAGGTTTTGTTTTTTCTGTTTGCGCACAGGAAATGGAAGTGACCGGGACGGTGTACGATGCTCATGACAAATCGCCGCTGGTGGGTGTGACCGTGCAGGTTAAAGGTACACAAAACGGTACTGTTACCGATGTAAACGGAAGATATAGGATAAAGGTAGAGAAAGGCAATACCCTCTCTTTTTCGTACATCGGTTATTTGGTACAAGAAATTAAAGTGAATAAACTACATTTGGATGTGTATCTGAAACCGGATAAAGTAGCCCTGGAAGAAGTGGTGGTGGTTGCTTTCGGAACACAGAAAAAAAATGCGGTGGCAGGTAGCGTTATGCGTGTTGCTGATCAGTCATATTACCTGCCGTCTGTGATTTTTCCGTATCCTCGCGAGGTAAATACGGAAGAATACGAAGCGTTTAAAGAAAACCGATTTCTGTCTACCATTCAGCATCCGTTATCTACTTTCTCGTTGGACGTGGATGGCGCATCCTACAGCAATATCCGGCGGATGATAAATCAGGGGCAAATGCCTTCGAAGGATGTAGTCCGCGTGGAGGAAATCGTCAATTATTTCAGTTACGACTATCCACAGCCTTCGGACGGGTATCCGGTGCGGATTGTTACCGAAACGGCGGTTTGTCCCTGGAACAAAAAGCATAACATGGTGCACATCGGGGTAAAAGCAAAAGAGATTCCTTCGGAAACGTTGCCGGTAAGCAACTTCGTATTTTTGCTTGATGTTTCCGGATCAATGTTCAGCGCCAATAAACTGCCGTTGGTAAAAGCATCGATGAAGCTGTTGGTAAACAATTTGCGCCCGAAAGACCAGGTAGCCATTGTTACGTATGCCGGAGCCGCGGGCGAAGTATTGCCATCGACAAGCGCTTCGGATAAACAGAAGATAATGGAAGCGTTGGATAATCTTCAGGCTGGAGGCTCCACCGCCGGAGGCGCGGGAATTCAATTGGCGTATAAAATTGCGGAAAAAAATTTAGTGAAAGGCGGAAATAACCGGGTGATTTTATGTACCGACGGTGATTTTAACGTGGGTGTTTCAAGTCTAACCGAGTTGGAGTCGCTGATTGAAAGCAAACGGAAATCGGGCGTTTTTTTAACCGTTCTCGGTTACGGGATGGGGAATTATAAGGATAACAAACTACAGACGCTGGCACAAAAAGGTAACGGTAATCACGCATATATCGATAACTTGCAGGAAGCAAACAAAGTGTTGGTAAACGAATTTGGAGGTACGATGTACGCTGTTGCTAAGGACGTGAAGCTGCAAGTGGAATTTAATCCTAACTTTGTGAATGCCTATCGGTTAATTGGCTACGAAAGTCGGTTGCTCAACGACGAAGACTTTAACGACGACACCAAAGACGCGGGCGAACTTGGCGCCGGGCATACCGTTACTGCTCTGTACGAAATTGTTCCTGTTGGCGTAGATGTTCCTGTCGGCAACGTGGATAAATTGAAATACCAACAAACTAAAAACGATGTATCGTTACCCAAATTTGCCGATTCCAAAGAATTGCTAACCGTGAAACTCCGTTACAAAGAGCCGGATAAAGATGTGAGCAGGAAACTGGAAGTTCCCGTCTTGGCAAACCGGATGAATCTAAATGCTTCGCAGGACTTCAACTTCGCCATGGCGGCGGCCATGTTCGGACAGTTGTTACGCAATAGCGATTTTAAAGGCGATGCTGAATATTCCGACGTGATCCGTCTTGCCCGTAAAGGATTGGGCAACGATCCGAACGGGTATCGGCACGAGTTTATCCGGCTGGTGGAAGCCGTGGAGCAGTTGGAAAAGTGAGTCCCTGCCAAATCGTCATAACTTTCTCTTTGGCAAGGAAATTGTTCGTTTAAAGCAAAGAGTCAAGATGCAAGAATCAAGATCTAAAAAAACAACATATGAACTTCAACAATTTTACAATCAAGGCACAGGAGGCGGTGCAAAAAGCCATTGACCTGGCGCAGGCAAGCAATCAGCAAATGATTGAACCCGCTCACCTGCTCAAAGGTGTGATGTTGGTGGGCGAAAACGTTACCCATTTTTTGTTTCAGAAGCTGGGAGTGAACGTGAAGAACCTGGATACAGCTGTGGATAAGGAGATTGAATCCTATCCGCGCGTTTCAGGCGGAGATCCGATGCTGAGCCGTGAAACAAACGCCGTTTTTCAGAAATCTACCGATTTTGCGAGCAAGATGGGCGACCAGTTCGTGTCGCTCGAGCATTTACTGCTGGCAATTATCAGCGAGAGGAACGCTGCTTCGCAGTTGATGAAAAATGCCGGAATTTCACAGAACACGCTCCAGTCGGCCATTAACGAGTTGCGCAAAGGCGAAAAAGTGACCAGCCCATCCGCGGAGGATACCTATCAATCGTTGGGCAAATATGCCGTGAACCTGAACGACAGGGCCAGAAACGGCAAGCTCGACCCCGTTATCGGCCGCGACGAGGAGATTCGCCGCGTGCTGCAGATCCTGAGCCGCCGCACCAAGAACAATCCCATTCTTATCGGTGAGCCGGGAACCGGAAAAACGGCCATTGCCGAAGGAATCGCACACCGTATCGTTCGGGGAGACGTGCCCGAAAACCTCAAGAGTAAGGAGATTTATTCACTCGATATGGGTGCGCTCATCGCCGGGGCAAAATACAAGGGAGAGTTTGAGGAACGGTTGAAATCGGTAGTGAACGAGGTGGTGAAAGCAGAGGGAGAGATTATTCTTTTTATCGATGAAATCCATACGCTTGTGGGTGCCGGAAAAAGCGACGGGGCCATGGATGCTGCCAACATTTTGAAGCCGGCGCTGGCGCGGGGTGAGCTGCGTGCTATCGGTGCTACTACGCTGGACGAATATCAGAAGTATTTCGAAAAGGACAAGGCGCTGGAACGACGCTTCCAGACGGTTATGGTGGACGAACCCACGGAGTCGGACAGCATCTCCATCCTCCGGGGATTGAAAGAAAAGTACGAAAACCACCACAAAGTGCGTATCAAGGATGAAGCGATCATTGCTGCCGTGCAACTGTCGCACAGGTACATCACCGACCGGTTTCTGCCCGACAAGGCCATTGACCTGATGGACGAGGCGGCGGCAAAATTACGCATGGAAGTGGATTCCGTGCCGTATGAACTGGATGAGATCATGCGCCGCATCAAGCAGTTGGAAATTGAACGCGAAGCCATCCGCCGCGAGAATGATACAGCCAAGGAAGAGATGCTGACCAAGCAGATCGAGAACCTGCGCGAAGATGAAAACGTGCTGAAAGCGCGGTGGCAATCGGAAAAAGAGTTGATCAACCGGATACAGCAGAACAAGATTGACATTGAAGATGCCAAGTTCCAGGCAGAAAAAGCCGAGCGGGAAGGTGACTACGGAAAAGTGGCCGAATTGCGGTACGGGAAAATAAAGGAAAAGGAGGCGGAAATCGAGCAGCTTAAAAATCAGTTACACGAAACCCAGGGTGGCAGTGCCATGATTAAAGAGGAGGTGGATGCTGAAGATATTGCAGACGTGGTTTCCCGGTGGACTGGAATTCCCGTGAGCAGAATGTTGCAAAGCGAACGCGAGAAGCTGCTCCACCTCGAGGAAGAGTTGCATAAACGTGTTGTCGGACAAGAAGAAGCCATTACCGCCGTTGCCGATGCCGTGCGCCGTAACCGTGCGGGACTGAGCGATCCGAGACGCCCGATCGGTTCGTTTATCTTCCTGGGAACCACCGGAGTGGGAAAAACCGAGCTGGCAAAAGCCCTGGCCGATTACCTGTTCGACGATGAGAACATGATGACCCGCATCGACATGAGTGAATACCAGGAGAAATTCAGCGCTACGCGGCTGATCGGGGCACCTCCCGGATACGTGGGTTACGACGAAGGGGGGCAATTGACCGAAGCGATCCGCCGGAAACCCTATTCCGTGGTGCTGTTTGATGAGATTGAGAAAGCGCATCCCGATGTTTTCAACATCCTGCTGCAGGTGCTGGACGACGGGCGGCTGACCGACAACAAGGGGAGGGTGGTGAACTTCAAGAATACGATCATCATCATGACTTCCAACATGGGCTCGAACGTTATCCGGGAGAATTTTGAGAAAATTACCGAACGCAACCGGGAAGAGATTGTTGAAAACACCAGGAACCTGGTGATGAATATGCTGAAGCAAACCATTCGCCCCGAATTCCTGAACCGTATCGACGATATCATTATGTTTGCTCCGCTCAAACAGGATGAAATAGCACAGATCGTGCGTATTCAGCTGAATATCGTAAAGAAAATGCTGACGGAGAACGGTATCGCACTGGAATACACCGACGAGGCGGTTCGGAGCATATCGGAGGCGGGATACGATCCCGAGTTTGGTGCACGTCCCGTGAAACGGGTTATTCAGCGTAAAGTGCTCAACCAGTTGTCGAAAGATATCCTTTCCGGCAAGGTGGATAACTCCAGGCCAATTGTGATTGACGCTATTGATGAAAACGTATATTTCAGGAACTAGTGCCCTCTATTTTCAGCGGTAATCGTTTGTTTTTTGTACGCAGGGGCATGTTCATCGATTTTTTATGTAGATTTGCGTTACGAAAAAAATAAAACATGATCGACCTCAGTAAAATTCCTTCTCCGTGCTACGTAATGGAAGAGCGGTTGCTCCGCAAAAACCTGCAACGGATAAAATCGGTGGAAGAAAAGGCCGGAGTTAATATTATATTGGCATTTAAAGCGTTTGCCATGTGGAAGGCATTTCCCATTGTACGGGAGTATATCGGTCACTCCACAGCAAGCTCGGTAGCCGAAGCGCAGCTGGCATTCGAGGAAATGGGCAGTGCTGCGCATACTTACGCCCCGTCGTACACCGATTATGATTTTCCGCTGTTTCTGAAATACAGCAGCCACATCACTTTTAATTCATTGTCGCAGTTTCACCGGTTTTACCCGAAGGTCGTTGCTTCGGCCGGTGCTGTTAAATGCGGAATCCGCATCAATCCCGAATTTTCGGTGGTGGAGACCGATCTGTACAATCCGAGCATGCCGGGTTCACGGTTGGGGGTTACCGCAAAAAATATGGGTGATACCTTGCCGGAAGGAGTTTCCGGACTACACTTGCACAACTTGTGCGAAAACAATTCCTACGACCTGGAAAAAACATTGGAAGTTGTTGAACGGAAGTTTGGGCGTTTTCTGACAAAGGTGGAATGGCTGAATTTGGGGGGAGGTCACCTGATGACACACGAAGATTACGATGTGGAACATTTAATCGGGTTGCTTATCCATTTTAGGGAAAAATATCCCAACCTGGAAATCATTATGGAGCCCGGCAGCGCGTTTGCGTGGCAGACGGGAGTCCTGGTGGCCGACGTTGCCGATATCGTGGAGAACGAAGGTATCCTGACGGCCATGCTTAACGTTTCTTTCTCCTGCCATATGCCCGATTGCCTGGAGATGCCCTACAAACCGCGGATCCGCGGTGCGTATCACGATCCTGTGGCCGGGAAACCTACTTACAGGATGGGGGGAAACAGTTGTTTGAGCGGAGAGTGGGCGATAAGGTTGTTTTTGAAGATATGATTCACTACACCACCGTAAAAACCACCATGTTCAACGGTGTTTCGCATCCCTCTATCGGCCTTTGGACGCAGGAGGGCGAGTTCAAACTGTACAGGCGGTTCGGTTACGGGGACTATAAAAACCGGATGAGTTAGGAGTTTTACCGGAAAAACAAGAACAAATTAACGCCTTTCTCTGTTTATCTGGTGATAAAGAAACTTTTAAAAAATAAATGTCATGGGTTGGTTGTGGTTTATCATTATTGGAGCAGTGGCCGGATGGCTTGCGGGTAATATTATGCGCGGAGGTGGTTTCGGACTGCTGATGAATATCGTTGTGGGTGTTGTGGGTGCGCTTATCGGAGGCTGGGTTTTCGATCTGTTGGGAATAGGTACGGGTGACGGATTGATAGGAAGCCTCATTACCGCGTTGGTGGGTGCTATTCTCCTGCTTTGGGTAATATCCCTGTTTAAACGGGCGTAGCCCATAGGCGGATACAGTGTAGAGTTGATGAGGAAAAAACAAGTCGGCATTTTTTCAGGTTCCTTTAATCCGGTTCATATCGGGCATTTGATACTGGCAAACTATATGCTGGAATTCACCTATCTCGATGAAGTCTGGTTCGTAGTTACGCCTCAAAATCCGCTGAAAGAGATAGACAGCCTGCTTGAAGAAAAGATCCGGTTGGAAATGACGAGGCTGGCGGTAAAGGATTTTAACCGCCTGATCGTTTCGGATATTGAGTTCAACATGCCGAAACCCTCTTACACGATAGATACATTGACAAAACTGAAAACCGAAAATCCCGATTTGGAGTTTACGCTTGTCATCGGCAGCGATAACTGGACAAGGTTCCCGCGTTGGAAAGACAATGAACGCTTGGCAAAAGAATTTAAAATTCTGATTTATCCGAGGCTGGGAGAAGATATTCGAATAAACGGCCTATATCCGGAAAATGTTCGATTGGTGGACGCACCTGTCGTGGAGATCTCCTCCTCTTTCATACGGGAGGGTATCTTTGCGGGAAAGGACATGCGTGCTTTTTTACCCAACCGGGTTTATGACTTCATCCTGTCCAACAAGTTGTACAAATAATCCACATTTAGCACATTTAACAGGGAAAAACCGGGATAACCTGGGTCCTATTGGTTATTTTTGTCAGGAATAATTCATCCCAAAAACAGAACTATATGAAAAAATTTTTATCGATAGGGTTGGTGCTGTCTTTGATTGCAGCATTTTCATCGTGCAGCAGCAAACCCGATGATTTACCCGTTTCGCAAAATGCTTCAGCAACAAAATCAATCAGTGTAATTGCTGCAGCCGGAAATACAACCTCCTCCGAAATAACGTTTAATTTAAGTGATTTTGCTGCATTGTCGCAATACGCAAAGTGGGTTGAAAGTGCATTGGTACAGACTACATCCGCAATATCGGTAGGTGGAGTTACTTCGGGTCAGGTTGTTGAATTAACCAATGTGAAATTGTCTTTGAAAAGTAATTCCAAGGCAAACCTGGACTTGCCAACGATTACAGCCAATACCTCATTCAAAGAGTTGCCTCAGCTTAATTTTTTGCAGAAAGTCCTCGATGAGGTTGTTAATAAGGGTACCTCTACCGTTGTTTTAACTTACAGGGCAACGAATGACATCACAACGTCCGTTACGTTTTCAATGAAGATTGACGGGAAGTTTTCGTTCTAAACCGATTTAAAGGTATTAAAAAAAGGCCGTTTTGCGGCCTTTTTTTGTGGGGATTATTCATTTTACTCCAGATAGGTATATCCGTAAAGTCCCGAACGGTAATTCGACAGGAACTCTTTTCCTTCTTCCACCGAAATTTTTCCTTTTTTCACCGAGCTCATTACCCAGGTTTCAACCGTACGAACCAGCTTCTTGGCATTATACTGTGCATACTCCAATACTTCGGCAACCGTCTCCCCATCAATTACCTGCTCTATTTTATATCCTGTATTTTCGTCCGTTACAACGTGGACCACGTTGGTGTCGCCAAACAAGTTATGCAGGTCGCCTAGAATTTCCTGATAGGCACCCACCAGGAAAACCCCGATGTAGTACGATTCATTTTTCTTCAGCGAATGGACCGGGATGAACGATTGATGAAAACCGCCCTGGGCTGTATAGCTGGCAATCTTGCCGTCGGAATCGCAGGTGATGTCCTGAAGTGTGGCCGTTCTTTCCGGTTTCTCATCCAACCGGTGGATGGGAATAATGGGAAATACCTGGTCTATGGCCCACGAGTCGGGCAGGGATTGGAACAACGAGAAGTTGCAGAAATACTTGTCAGGCAAAAGCGAAGAGAGCTGACGTAACTCTTCCGGGGCGTGCTTCGTACGGTTGATCGTAAAGTTAATTTCCCGGATAATGGAAAAATAAAGCTGCTCCACCTGAGCACGCGTTTTCAGCTCAAGCATTCCCAGGCTGAACAGGTCGAGAGACTCCTCCCGGATCTGTTGTGCGTCGTGCCACGCTTCCAGCATACGCGTCTGGGAAAGGTTGTCCCAGATCTTGTACAACTCTTTTACCAGCTCGTGGTCGTTCTCCTGGATTTCCACCTCTTCTCCCCATTCGGGTAACGTTGCTGTTTCCAGCACTTCGAAGATAAGTACCGAATGGTGTGCCGTAAGGGCACGTCCCGACTCGGTGATGATCTTGGGGTGGGGAATTTCGTTTTTGTTTGCCGCATCCACGAACGAGAATACCGAGTCGTTCACGTATTCTTGAATGGAATAGTTGATGCTGTTTTCGCTGTACGATGAACGTGTTCCGTCGTAATCCACGCCCAATCCGCCGCCGATATCCACAAATTCAACGTTGAACCCCAGCAGGTGAAGTTGTACGTAAAATTGCGATGCCTCACGCAGAGCGGTCTTTACACGCCTTATTTTTGTAATTTGGCTACCTATGTGGAAATGGATCAGCCGGAAACAGTCGGTCATTTTGTGCTTCTTAAGCAAGTCGAGCGCCTCGAGCAATTCGCTGGAGTTCAATCCGAACTTACTTCCATCACCGCCCGATTCTTCCCATTTCCCGCTGCCGGAACTGGCTAACTTAATGCGGATACCAATATTTGGCTTCACTTTCAGTCGCTTGGCAATTTCGATGGTCAGTTCAAGTTCGTTCAGCTTTTCAATGACGATGAAAACTTCTTTTCCCATTTTTTTCGCCAGCAAAGCCAGTTCGATGTAGCTTTCGTCTTTGTAGCCGTTGCAAATGATGATGGAATCCTCGCTGGTATTAATGGCCAGAACAGCGTGCAGTTCGGGTTTGGATCCCGCCTCAAGGCCGATGTTGAATCGTTTTCCGTAAGTCACGATCTCCTCTACCACCTGACGCATCTGATTGACTTTAATGGGATAGACGATGTAGTTTTGAGACGCGTATCCGTATTCCTTGGCCGCAATTTCAAAACAGGTAGATATTTTTTCGATCCGGTTGTCCAGAATTTGCGGGAACCTTACCAGAACCGGAGCAGAAACATCGCGAAGATAAAGCTCGCGCATCAACTCGTTCAAATCAACGGCTCCACCCGGTTTTTTTCGAGGCGTAACCTGCACGTTTCCCTTTTCGTTTATTGAGAAGTATCCGTTTCCCCAACCGTCTATGTTGTACAGTTCCTCCGAATCCTCAATGCGCCATTTTCTCATTATCAATCAATTAAAAAAGTGGATAAATTTAGTCTGCAAAAGTAATTAATTTATTTGTTTTTCAGGCGGATTTTATAACAACATCCTTTGAAAAAGAAAGGAAGTTTTGTTTTATGTATTTTTAACGATACCGCATGCAGCTTTTTATTCGAAATCCCATCTAAAATTATATCACCCTGAAAATTTTAAAGGACATGAACTCAATAAAAAAAGTTGGTGCTTTGTTGCTTCTTGTAATTCTCTTTTTCTACGGTTGCGAAAAATCAGGTGTTGAAACAGTCGCGAAAGATCTACCGGCCCCGGTGAAAATTGAACTTCGATCCGAGGAAGCCCGGCTGGTAAAAACCGATCAGCAGTTTGCTTTTGAATTTTTTTCCAACGTTTTCGAAGAGGAGGCTAAAGAGGAAGACCAAAGTTTCATGGTGTCTCCTTTCAGCTTGAGCATGGCTTTGGCAATGACGTGGAACGGTGCTGCGGGAGAAACCAAAACGACGATGCAAAAAACGCTGAAAATGGAAAGTTATTCCGACAACGACATCAACGGTTACTACAAAAAGTTAAAGGAGGCGTTACTGAAAACCGATCCCTCAACCCAATTATCGATTGCCAATGCTATCTTTACAAATAAATTCGTAACCATCCAGCCCGGTTTCTTCAAAACCAATACCGATTATTACGACGCAACGGTGCAGCCGGTGGATTTTTCACTTCCGGTAACGAAAGATATCATTAACCAATGGGCAGCGGACAATACCAACAACCTGATCAAAGAGGTCATTGATAAAACCAATGCCTATGACTTGATGTACCTGTTGAATGCGATTTACTTCAAAGGAAGCTGGACCACAAAATTTGATGCAAAAAACACATCGAAGAAAGCGTTTACAACCGAAAACGGTACAAAACAAACGGTAGACATGATGTTTCAAACCGCTAAGTTTAATTACACCGAAGATGAAACCATGCAGGTGGTCCGGTTGCCTTACGGAAATCAGGCATTCAGTATGCTGGTTCTGTTGCCTAAAAGCGGTAAAAAACAGGCCGATGTAGTGTCTGCGTTGCAAAACAAGGAGTACTGGGGAGAAATAAGAGCTGCATTGCATGAATACGAAGTGGAATTATATCTTCCGAAATCGATTTTAGCCGGATGTCGGCTTTTCCGGCCCGGATTGCTTTTGTAAAACAAGATACCTACATCAGCACCGACGAGCAAGGAACGGAAGCTGCTGCTGTTACGACCGTTGGTATGGAACTGACCTCCATGCCCTCAACTCCGCAAAAAGTAATTTTCAATGCAGACAAACCTTTTATTTACCTTATTCAGGAAAATTCCACCGGTGCCATTTTGTTTATGGGTTCGGTAAAAGATATTTAAAAAAAACAACCTGATTTATTCATATTTTCAATAATTTTTTATTAAACGTCAAAACACTCAACGATTTACAGTCATTGGGTGTTTTTTGTTTATATTTCAATGTTTACACAGTACACCATAGATACAAAACTTAATATATTGATTCATATACGAGTTTAATAAAAAAGAAAACTTTTCACTCTTCGATAAAAATTAATCTTCTGTTTATGAGTGTATTGAAAAATATTTTGGAAAACTTTACACTTTGTTGAAAACTTTTTATTGATTCGTTTTGTTAACTTTGAAACATTTCTTAAACTTGTAATCCCAAATAGCCATACTGTGGGAAACGCTGTGTTTTATTTGAAAAATAGTTGTATTAATCGGTCAAAAAAAAATTAATTAATGAAAAAAGAAATTTATACTTTCGACGAGGCTTATAACGCATCGTTGGAGTATTTTAGAGGCGATGAACTGGCTGCAAAGGTTTGGGTCAGCAAGTACGCTTTGAAGGACAGTGAAGGCAATATCTACGAGAAGACGCCTGAAGATATGCATTGGAGGCTGGCAAACGAAGTGGGAAGAATCGAGAAAAAATACGCCAATCCGTTGAGCGAAAAAGAATTGTTCGATTTGTTTGACCAGTTTAAATACATCATTCCGCAGGGAAGCCCGATGACGGGAATCGGAAACGAATTTCAGGTAGCATCGTTGTCCAACTGTTTTGTGATCGGGATGGGTGGCAGCGCCGACTCTTACGGGGCGATCATCCGTATCGATGAAGAACAGGTGCAGCTGATGAAGCGTCGTGGCGGCGTGGGGCACGACCTGTCGCACATCCGTCCCAAGGGATCGCCCGTAAAGAATTCCGCACTCACGTCTACAGGGCTGGTTCCGTTTATGGAACGATACTCCAACTCCACGCGCGAAGTGGCGCAGGACGGACGCCGGGGCGCGTTGATGCTGAGCGTTTCCATCAAACATCCCGATGCCGAGGATTTTATCGACGCCAAACTGGAGCAGGGAAAAGTTACCGGAGCCAATATTTCGGTGAAAATCGATGACGATTTCATGAAAGCTGCCTCCGAAGGAAAACCGTACGTTCAAAAGTATCCCATTGATTCGGACACGCCAAAATACGAAAAAACGATAAACGCACAGGAGCTTTGGGAGAAAATTGTGCATAACGCATGGCGTTCGGCCGAGCCGGGGGTATTGTTCTGGGACACGATTATCCGTGAATCGGTTCCCGATTGTTATGCCGACCTGGGTTTCCAGACGGTTTCGACCAATCCTTGCGGTGAAATTCCGTTGTGCCCTTACGACAGTTGCCGCCTGCTGGCAATTAACCTCTATTCTTACGTGGTGAACCCGTTCAAGGAAAATGCCTATTTCGATTTTGAGCTTTTCGGAAAACACGTTCGTCTCGCTCAGCGCATTATGGACGATATTATCGATCTGGAATCGGAAAAGATCGACAAGATCCTCGACAAGATCAATAGTGACCCCGAATCGGAAGAGGTAAAATCCTCGGAACGTAATTTGTGGGAGAAAATCCGCCGGAAAACGCTTGAAGGCCGCCGAACAGGGGTAGGAATAACTGCCGAGGGCGATATGCTCGCTGCTTTGGGTATCCGCTACGGGTCGGAAGAAGGAAACGACTTCTCGGAGAGGGTGCATAAGATGGTGGCGCTCAACGCTTATGCTTCCTCTGTAGAAATGGCGAAAGAACGTGGAGCATTTAAAGTCTATGATGCCGAAAGGGAGAAGAACAACCCGTTTGTGAACAGGCTCAAGAAAGAGGATCCCCAGCTTTACAAGGATATGGTAAAACAGGGGCGCCGTAACATTGCCTGCCTGACCATTGCCCCTACGGGAACAACCAGCTTGATGTCGCAGACCACATCGGGAATAGAACCCGTTTTTATGCCGGTCTACAAGCGTCGCCGCAAGGTAAATCCGAGCGATAAGGACGTGAAAATCGATTTCGTGGATGAAAACGGCGATTCGTGGGAGGAATATGTGGTCTTCCACCACAAATTCGTGGACTGGATGGAAGCAAACGGTTATCCTGCGGCAAAGAAGTATTCGAACGAAGAGATTGACGAGCTGGTGGCGAAATCGCCATACTACAAAGCTACTTCCAACGATGTGGACTGGCTCATGAAAGTGCGTATGCAAGGGCGCGTGCAAAAATGGGTGGATCACAGCATCAGCGTAACCATCAACCTGCCTGGCGATGTGACCGAAGAGCTCGTGGGTGAGCTTTATATGGAAGCCTGGAGAAGCGGGTGTAAGGGTTGTACGGTGTATCGCGACGGATCACGCTCGGGTGTGCTTATCACAAACGACAACAAGGAGGAAGAGAAAGAGAAGGAGAATGAGGATTGCTACGAACTGCCGCAGGTAGTCACTTCCCGTCCTACCGAACTGGATGCCGATGTGATTAAATTCCAGAACAACAAAGAGAAGTGGATTGCTTTTATCGGGTTGCTGAATGGAAGGCCGTACGAGATCTTTACGGGTATCAACGATGAGGATGATGGCATCATGGTGCCCAAAAACGTTACCTCCGGGAAGATCATCAAAGCATACGATAACGACGGACGCAAACATTACGACTTCCAGTTCCAGAACCGGAGGGGGTACAAGGTAACCATTGAAGGGCTGGACGGGAAGTTCAATCCGGAGTTCTGGAACTACGCGAAACTGATTTCGGGGGTGCTGCGTTACGGCATGCCTATCGATCAGGTGATCAAGCTGGTATCGGGATTGGAATTGGACAGCGAAACCATCAACACGTGGAAGAACGGCGTTGAACGGGCGTTGAAGCGTTATTTGCCCAACGAAACTGAAGCGAAAGGGCAGAAATGTCCCGTATGCGGCTTCGAATCGCTGGTCTTTGAAGAGGGATGCCTCAAATGCCGCAACTGCGGAGCTTCGAAATGCGGATGATTCAGTAAACATCCGGTGATTTACAAAACCAAAAAGCGATACCAGCCGGTATCGCTTTTTTGATGGTAATTTACTACTTTTGTTCTATGCAAGACACCTATAAAACTATCGAACAAGCGGCCGAAGGTTATGTCACCGAGAAAAAAAGCAAATTTCTTTCGTTTGTTTTTCACGTGGAATCGCCTGAGGAGGTAAAAGGAATTGTGGATGAGCACCGCAAAAAATATTACGATGCACGGCACGTTTGTTGGGCGTATATGCTGGGGCCGGAAAGGGAGGAGTACCGTTCAAACGACGATGGCGAGCCTTCCGGAACAGCAGGAAGGCCCATACTGGGACAAATAAATTCGTACGGACTTACCAACGTCTTAATTATTGTTATCCGGTATTTCGGCGGAACGCTCCTGGGTACAAGCGGACTGATCAAAGCCTACAAGGAAGCGGCGGAAGATGCCGTCAGAAATGCGGTAATTATTGAGAAGACAGTAGGCCGGACTCTTACCGTCCGTTTCGAATATGTGTTGCTCAACGACGTGATGCGTACCCTGAAGCAATTCGAAGAGGTCTCCTGGGAGCAGGATTTTAAAGAGAGCTGTACGATGAAGCTCCGCATCCGGAAATCGGAATTCCAACGGTTGAACGATACCCTTTCGCAAATTTACGGCGTAAAAATCGACTTAACAGAACATCTCCATTAGTACGGACTTGACAGATTCAATTTCGGATTGTTTCAAGTGTCCCATAGAAGAGCTGATCCGTGTTTTATCGACTGCCCGAATTTGGTCAAGGGCGACACTTCCTTACTTGCCTCCGACTATGCAATTAACCCGAAAAGGATAATTTTTAATTGTCGGCGTCAACGGGGCAATAATAACCGTGCGCAAATGTTCATTCAACTCGTCCGGGCTGACAACAACACAAGTATAAGCAAAAGATGTTATAACATTATTCGGGCTAATAAACATTAAACACAGTGGTTGAAAGCACAGATACAAGATAATAATCTTTTCTTTGATGAGGTATTGGATATATCCGGTTGTTATGAATTATGTTTTATAACATGGAATTTTATTTTGCCAAACAATAAATATAATGTTTGTTTGTAACAATAGTCCGTTAAAAATTTACTATATGAGTCATGCAGCAATGGCTGCAAACTCCACGAGTTCTTTAACAAGTTTATCATTTAATCTTCTGTTCGGCTTTATGCCGGACACGCAAATAAATCGTTCAAGCAGATACGCATTGTGAATCATAGTTTTACAGGAAGCCATTGAAATAGGGATGCCCTTTTCTTTTGCCAACACCTTTGCCAGGTTGACTGAGGTAAGAGATGTATTAAAGTTGAACGATAGCTTTGTAACGTCCCTTGCCTGCGATTGCATCAGTCCGGTGAAGCCTTT
>JALHIE010000108.1:8522-10860 GCA_022840285.1 Porphyromonadaceae bacterium | reverse complement strand
GTATGCACTTGACACCAAAATTTTTACTTTTATGTCAAGGTTGTCGAAGTCCCGATGGGGAGTAAAAAAGTAGCCATCGCCACTTTCAGTAGAATATTCTACACCAATTCTAGTGTAGTGCGGCGCAATAAGAGTTGATGGAATTCGTGGCATTCCGGAAAATATTTGATTGTCGCATAATTGGGTGATACCGTTGTCTGGATTTCGAAGTTCGTCCATTATGAATTGAATGGTTTCAGATATCATACTGGTTCACCGGGGGTTTTCGCAGTAGCCCTAAATGCCCACTCTGATGCCACATAATCAGGAGGTATAGAAATGTTTTCAAAATCGCTTATAGGCACATAAATTTGGGTACCATTATTTATGGTAAATTCCATGTCTTTAGATAAGTTTGCAGGCCTTTCTACCCTTACATAATGTATGGTTTTGGATCCAAGACCAAGCGCACTAGCATCAATCTGGGCTTGCATACCGCTATGCTGGCCGAACTCACAGCGAAATGGCCCAGATGTCTGAGTCCAACTAACTGGCATTCCAACGCTATCAACAGAAGAAATGGTAATGGTTGTTTCGGGCACAAAATAATTGGAAGTTATTGTTGTTATGGTGTCAAAAAAGTTTTCGGAGTACTGTATACCTGATTCTCCAAAGGAAATTCTTTCCACAACGTCAGAACCATCATAAGTTCCAACTAATTTTATTCTGCAAATTCCAGAAGCCTGTAATCCAACCTTAAAAGAAGTGGAAGGACTTCCAGCAACTTCCATGCTAGCGGAAACCAGTCCTGAAAATATTTCATTAGTGTGACGTCTAACATACATTCTGTGAGTATAACGCAACCTCTTTGGATAAGATGGCATTGTAATCACCAGGAGTTATTTCCAGGATCATAAATGGATTGTCCGTGATCGCTAACTTCGTCGGCGTCAAACCCACTTTCGCTAGTGTCCCATGAAGGAATGTCTGTGCGCTTGAATCGCTTTGGATACTTTTTAGCATCTGCAATTTGTACCATTGCAATACTCTTACCGCGACCACCGCTTACACCCGTTCTCTTAATATCAAGTTCAATGCTATCGAGGAGCTTATTTAATGCCAATCTTGGTCCGGTATCTTCACCGCGACTAAATGA
Organism: Porphyromonadaceae bacterium; assembly: GCA_022840285.1. Lineage (GTDB taxonomy): Bacteria > Bacteroidota > Bacteroidia > Bacteroidales > Dysgonomonadaceae > Petrimonas. The sequence continues at coordinate 9,725 of JALHIE010000108.1, read as the reverse complement.
AACACCGGGTGCTTGGCTCTGACTCCTAAATGAATAATCAGGATTACCCATCTCAAAGTTATCCGCGATTAAATGACATAATGCTATTCTTTCTTCATTTTCAGTTAAAGCATCTTCTGGAATTCCACGCGAACTTAATTGCCGACTGAGTTCATCACGTGCAAACGCCAAATATACACCAAATCCAGTCGGAGTCATGTCGCCGCCAGTTTCTTCCACAGATAAATATCGGTAATATAAACTAAAAACACTTAATACTATTTCATCCTCATCATCAGCCATTTATATAACCTCAAAAAAACTATAATCAAAATAATATGGGAATTTGTACTTTTACGACTCTTCTACCAAAACACTTAAATACTTCAAAAACTACTAACTATTATGAAAACGATAGAAATTAATGTTGGCGACGTTGTTCAATTGAAGTCGGGCGGACCAAGAATGGTAGTTGATAAAATAGATCACAACTTTTATGTCCATCCGATTAGTTGTGTGTGGTTCAGCAAAAACGATGAAATAAAGTATGCTCAATTTTCGTATAAATCATTAAATGTATTAAATATTATAAAGTAATGATAGTGATGCAATGATAACAATTTTAGGTAGTCGAAAAAGTCGGCCAACTGCCAAACTTCTCGCGGACGCACTATCCAACAGTTTTGTTGTTAATTACACCGAAAGCAGGATTCCAAACAATCGGGATTCTTTTACCATACGTTATGGAAATTCATATGTGGAAGATCCAGAAGGTCGAATATTAAATAAGCAAAGTGCTGTAAAAACATCCGCAAACAAACCAGCCACAAAAGCACTTCTACAAGAAAAGAATATTCCAACACCAAAACTAATTTCCTTTGAAGACGTAATTGCCGGTAATGTCAAATTTCCGGTAATTGTTAGAAGAAACAATCACTTCAAGGGAAAGTTTTTCAATATGTGTAATAATTCCCGAGACGTAAGAAGATTCAATCCTTCAAACCACTACATCCAAGAAATGGTAACCAAAAAAGACGAATACAGATTATTCGTTTTAAATGATAGAATAATCGAAGCAAACATTAAAAGATGTCCGGAAAACCGACCAACCCCTATGATCCGTAATAAGGAAAATGGATGTTTCTTTGCACGTGTTCGGGTATCGGATTTAGACAGAAACCTAAAAAATGCTGCACGGTCAGCTATCCGAGAAATTGGACTAGA
>JALHIE010000108.1:1472-8487 GCA_022840285.1 Porphyromonadaceae bacterium | reverse complement strand
TTATATTTTTTCATATAATTTTTGACTTTCTAAGAAATCTCCAGTTCGGTATGCATATTCTTCGAACGTCATTATATCCACAGCATGAAAGTAAAAAGGACTTTTTTCCTTTGTGCATTATAATGCCAACGTTGTTTATACCACCATACGTCGGATCAATCATAATAATGTAAGTATCGTTTTCTAATACACCTACCCATGCATGGGCTTCTAACGTATCAGGGTCAACTTTATATACAAGGAAGCTAGTGACTACTCCCACGACTGAAGTCGCGGGCATCTAGGCTTTCGCCACAGACTGTAATCCCAGTCTGAGAATGTTCTTAGCTGCATTGAGATCTCGGTCCATTACCAAACCACATTTCGGGCAGTTATGGACTCGTTCAGAGAGATCTTTTTTGACAATTGAACCACAGTTTGAGCACATCTGAGATGTATATGCTGGATTGACCAGGACCACTTCACGACCAGCGCTTTCAGCCTTGTACGTAACGTATGTCCTGAATCTATTCCAGCTTGCATCCAGCACGCTCTTAGCCATATAAGGTTTCTTTTCGATGAGATTCTTGATATCGATATCTTCCAGGCAAATTATGCCATAATCATTGACTATCTGGTGGCTGAGTTGGTGAGCAAAGTTATCTCTGAGATTACCAAGTCTTTCGTAGATGTGAGTGACTTTCTTGGCAGCTTTCCGGCGTTCTGGTGACTTGTGAGGGAGCTTATCTTTCTTGCTTTGTGCTTTGGCAAGTTTTTCTTCACATGCTGCTAGATATCTTTGGTTTGCTACAAAAGTACCATCTGAGAATACAGCGAAATTGGATATGCCCACATCTATGCCTACCGCTTTCTCTGAATCTGGTACGGCATCTTTGGGTGCATCTTCTACCAAGAACGAGACATACCATTTTTTGGTAGATGATCTTCTTATGGTCAGCCTCTTAATGGTGCCTTCAACTTTCCTATGCAACCAGACCTTAATATCCCCGATTTTGGAGAGATGTAAAACGTTATCCTTGAACGTGAAACCACTTTGAGGATACGTTAAGCTGTCGTACCAGTTTCTACCTTTGAATCTTGGATAACCCGGTTCTTCTCCGGACTTGACTCTTCGGAAAAAGGCTTTGAATGCTAGATCTACTCGTTGAACTACTTCTTGGAGAACTTGAGAATAGACTTCAGTGAGTTCTGGTTTGGACTCTTTCCAGACAGGTAGCATCCTCTTAGATTCGAAGTAACTTATGGTCCGGTCTTCGTTCTCCCATGCGTTCTTCCGCAAAGCGAGTGTTTCGTTATAGACCCATCTACATAGATCAAGTTGCCTGTTCAATATTGCAACTTGCGACTTTGTGGGCTTCAATCTATACCGAAACACTTTAGGCATTATCAGTTAGTAGGCGTTATTGCCTAATATAGTTGTTGGTCAGTAGGCACGGGCTGTATCCCGCCTTTGAAAAAGCGGGGATTAGCCCTGAGTTCGTCCTAATATTATGTTGTTCTAATATGTTCATTACTTGTTTTGCCATGTCAGAACAATCAAATTCCCCGCGGGTATATTCTTTAGTGAAATAATAACTATCTAATATATTTTCAACATTTTTTATTAATTCTTGGTTTGTACTTTCATTAAAATTAAGTGATTGGGTAGTTGGCATTAAAAAAATTAATATAAAAATAAAAACTTTTTTTGTAATTGATTCACTTCCTGTTATTTATTATACTTTTCAGTAACGATTCCTACATTTTTCTCCCATTTTTCATTAAAGTCTATATTATGGTTATTGTTGTTTTCTTGAATGTGGGTTAGCTCATGGGCAATCGCCTTAATTACCATTTCAACAGATTTTGTTCTGCCACTATTTAGGAGTATAGTGGCTTCCTGTTCGTTGAATTCGGTTGCAGCAATATGGTCATCATCTAATTCAGTGGAACTATGAATTTGTACAATCCTATTAGTCATTTCCTCGCATATTCGCTTTAGGCGTAGCCACTTAATCGACATTACATTTCCATCCTTCCATATGTGATCGTTCAATAGCACATTCAACGCAATCATAATCGCATGCATGTGCTTCCGAATTTTGGTAAGGGCAATCTTGATAGGCCTGAAACCATTCATCACTGTCCCAATTATCTTTGGTTTCTGTAACTTGTTTTTTGTTGTTCTTGTTGTAATTGTAGTTCCGATTTTTGTTGTTGGCATTATATACACATGGGGTATACGCTATTTTCTTGTATCCATTGTTTGAGAAGTGTACTCCATTTACATTTTCGAAGTCTCCCCACATGGTAGTAATGCCATCTGGTTTCATTACAACAAACTTTCCGGATAATGACTGTAGTATTTCTTCGTCAAAAACAGCTGCCATCACAGCAGCCACCCTAGTATCATTTATTGGACCCCTCAACATGTCAATCATGCCACTAGTTAGCATGTTAAGGTACAACGCATTATAATCTCCAATTACACCGTTGTGGAACAATACTGGAGTTTCAATGTCGCCAGTTATTACTAGTCGGCTTTCCATTTCAATCTTGTACGGATGTGTCATTTCCGGAGTAACGTCACCAGACGTTGCAATTCGGAAATGTGCCACATGAGGCAGAACATCAAGAGTTTCGTAATATCGTTGAAATTCTTCCAATGTCATGAATCCTTTTTCCACATGTATTTTTCCATTTTCCGTACAATAAGCTACCCCGGCACCATCTCCGTTATTCTTGAAGCAATTCTCAATTTCTTGTGAAGTCATTTTCCTATCTTCACAAGCCGCAATTATACACATCTTATGTCCTCCGATATTATATTTATTAGGCTATTCTGTATGAAATATCTGAATGTTTCAGTAATCGAATTTTCTGTTCTTCTACATTGTGGCAATCCTATATAAAGTGTACGGTCACCATCTTCGTAACTACCACGCCACAATGGGTATGGCGGACTTTCTATTGCCACTAAAAACGGTATTGCGGTTATTGAAGATGCATTGTTTCCACGATTTCTATTGAGTCCATAAAACACCATATGGAGTTCAATATCAGAAGGTACAATATGGGAATTTACAATTTGTTCAACAACCAAATTCATTTCGTGACGTGCACTTGAAGCCCACCTATCCCTAAATTCTACGGTAACATTTGATGACGTATTTTCTTCTTCTTCCGTAACTTCAGCGGGCGGAAGTTTCCAGGAGGCCCTAATACTTTTCGCAGGAACATAATTATATAGAAAGTCCACGAAATAGTTGGCTTGTTTTTCGGTTAGGCCACAATACTTCACGTAATCTTGGGCATATGGAATACCGTCGCGTTCGCTATCCAAGACATATTCAAATGTTTCTTCATTAAAGAACTTATTGCATAGATTTCTGGTTGCTTCCAACGAACAATACGCTACCATTGGATTACCGAATATACTAGCAGGCGGTGTTCTATACTCAAATCCGTGTGGTTGTGCGCGAACGTCACCAAGATCTCCATAACCATCGCGAGCTTCACCTGAAAGGTTAGTAGTTGGCCGCCCAATAAAATCATCTAATAACGTTATTAGCGAACTTGGCGGATAATATTTTTCTCCTATGCCTACATGAATATGACCACCAAGCGGATACATATCACCACTATCCGTTAGGTCACAATTCTTGTATTCATCAGAAAATTCTTTGATTAGTGTTCTAATGTTTTTTATGACCTTTCTCGGTGATCCGGGTTTTGGCCGAATCTCCACTTGGTCACCAGATCCGTCCAACCCAATCGGGTTACTACGTTCATCGTCATCGTAAATCAAGTCGCTTGCTTCTACTATTTTTCCATTTCTTACGAGTTCGAATTCTGGGTCAGCGCCAATTAAAACCCCGCCAGGAATTTGAATAACATTACTGGTGTCTTTGTTTTCCAAAGGCTTTAGATCTAGGGCTTTTATTATTTTTGGCCAAATATCATGGAACACATTAATACAATACATACTATGTGTCCAATCGGAGCAAAGCAAATTATTGTCTTCGTGACAATACATACCAGCAAATTTCTCATCTACTTTTATTTCTGTAACACGAGGACTATATAAACTACCATATCGATTGTCATCTAGTTTTATACAGTGAATTTGGTGTTCAAAAAATACCGAATCCTTGTTCAAAGTATTTCTGATATCAGGATCTGTTGTTATATTAATGGATGATACTATCGTTGGTTTCATGTAAACTTCAGAATATGCTCCAAACGTATTTTTGGGACGACTTGAGGTAATGGCTCCGTGGCTATAGCACACAGAAAAATATTTAGTTAGTTCACTGATTACCATATTTAAGTATTCTTCGCCCATCCTATGACCAGAAGATTGCCTAGTAGGCTTCTGTCCGGTGATTACTTTCTTCATTCTTCATCCTCGAAAGATGTTATGATGTTTCTGATAGTGCTTCCGAGATTTCTATACTGGCGCACGGTCATACCATATTCTGCAAGGTTTCTAGATATTCCAATTTCTAGAATGCCGTTTTCAATTACCGGTGTACCATTTCCGTACAGGTCAAATCCTTCTACGCAAAGCGTACAGGCACTATCTGCCTCAGTAACCATATAGAAGTATATAGATATATCTTTTATGGATGTTTCAAATTCTTCAAATTCGTTTGCAATGGAATTCCGGACATATTCTGACCATCCATCCGTGAACTTGAGTTCAACGGGATGTAGTGCAGCTGTTTTTTTTACAGCGGGAGGCATTTTCCAGGATGCTCGCATACTTTTATGCTCGCATACTTTTCGTGGGAGTATAATTTCGACACGTATTCAGGAAATATTCTGCTTGCTTTTTTGTTAGCCCGCAAACATTAACATAGTCTTGTACCACTGGACTCATAGAATCATCGTATTCAATTTCGCCTTCATTAAAATACTGTTCGCATATGTTTTTTACAATTTTCATTGTAATGAAAGCCATTCCCGGATTCATGAACACGGAACCAGGAGGCGTTCTATATTCGAAACCATGTGGCTGACTTCGGCACTTTCCAAGATGTTTGTATTCAGAACGTGCTGTTCCCGACATTTCTATTGTCGCTGAACCAACAAAATGGTCCAACAATGAAATTAACTCGCGATCAGGTGAATATTCAGTACCAATACCTACATGGATGTGTCCACCCAATGGATACTTATTTCCAACCGTTGACAAGTCATATTCCTCGTAGTCGGAACTGAACGTTTTTATAAGTTTCTTGATGTTTCTAGTTACTTGAGCTGGTTTCTAGTTACTTGAGCTGGAGTTCCGGGTTTTGGTCTGATTTCTATTTGGGCAGATGCGCCGTCTACACCAATAGGACCATGATACATATCAGTAACGTGTATGTGCCGATCTGCCTTCAAAACTCTGTTATTTTTAGTGAGTTCGAATTCTGGATCGGCCCCAATCAAAACTTCCACTTTATTCTTGGTAATATCCTGTATAATAGCATTGTCTATTTTCTCTAGATTCAATTCTGCTGTGATTTGTGGCCAAACATTCTGTAGAAATAGTGTTATATAGTGTTCATGCCACCCAAGATTTCCACACACAAATGAATTATATGATGGCAAATAAAACATGACAACATTGTCGTTGTATGTAAATACAATTGCACCTAATTCTGAAGTATCTGTTGATTCAGTATATCGAATGTTATACAATTCAATATTACTAATTGCTAAATGTTCCGGAAATGACGTATATTCTGGATCATTAACAACCTTTCCGGCAACGTCAATGGAACTTTTCGCAATGTCTTTATTTTGAATCCAACTGTTGGCTTCACATACATTACATTGTGCATGATTGAGCCAATCGACAGTGAATCATAGCATCGTATTGCATGTACATGCTCGCCGACAACTGGAATTAAACCATCTGCTTGTTCGAAGAACACACAATCGCTATTGCCCCGAATATTCTCGCGATATGGCGATTTTCCCTTTATGTTTTTCACTTTTTTATCCTCCAAGTATTGTGTTTATTTGATGTATATAAATAGTTTTTGGTACCAAGCCACAATTCTTTTTTTCTAACACAAATTAATCATTCAATTTGGTAGTTATATAGTTTTTGGTTACAACGTTTCCAAAACATTTATATACTAGAACAACTAAAAATGGTTCCATGGAAGAAAATGACTATTCCGAAGACGTTTCTGTACTTCTAGAAGGAGTACAAACCGGCAGGCTTCGTGTAGAAAAGCTAACAAAAAAACGTATGGCTACTGCTAATAAAGAAAAATACACTATTGTTATTGTAGATACAGCAATTCCTGGGAAGAGGAAAAAAACAAAAAATATATCAAAAAAAGAAAATACAGAAAAACCAACAAAAACAGAACAACCAATAACTAAACCAGCACTAACTAAAACTAGTAATTCATCGCCAATAAAGCCAGAACCACCAGCGATGTGTAAAATACAAAAAATAAGTTAGGGAGGATAAAAAATGTCTAGCAACAATGCATATGTAATCAGGAAAGTTTCTGACAACTGTTTCGAAGTACGATATATTGCATGCGTAGATAACGATGTACCAACCGAAGATCTTTTCCTTGAAAAAACATGCGAAAATCTAGAAGATGCCATGAATTGCATTAACGAATCGATACCTACTGAATATGGTGTCACGTATCAAGATGATTCTAAAAACAATGATAACGACAATGTAGACTCCGATAAAAAGACACTACAAAAATGTATAAACAATTTTAACAACCACGATGAAAATATAAAGTGTCCGTATTGTGGATCAGATTTTCTAACGGAACGAGCAAGTCTTTCTTACCATAATCATCCACCAAATGGTAAATGTGTGGACGAAATCTGGGAATGTGAAGAATGTGGTCAATACTGTCAGGTAATCTGGCGGATGGAATCAGTTAAAAAATTAGGAAATATTATTTTGTAAAAAAATATTATTTTTTTTGTAATTTTCTTCTCTTGAACTTCTTTCTTTTTTATATAATTCCATGTATTTTTTATGACATATCTGGCACGTTGTATC
>JALHIE010000108.1:0-1411 GCA_022840285.1 Porphyromonadaceae bacterium | reverse complement strand
TTTTACTATACAACTACTATATTACTATATAATCAATATACGTAAACTATATTTACTATATATACTACTATATTACTACTATACTACTATATTATATAACTACTATATATATTATATATTACTAATATTACTTGTATCACTTAAATATATCAGGTTTTTATCATAATCAATGGCATATACTTTTTCACTATCTATAAAAATAATTCTATATTCTGGTTGGTTTTGGATTGGCTGAATAGATTCATTGTCATTAACTGCTTGTAATGTGTCTTCAACTTGATCATATATGTCAATGTATATACCAATAGACGCAGCTATTGCCATTATGATAGCGCAAGCTAATGATAACGAATCTTGTTTCATGTTCCTACCAGCAAACCCAAAATAAGCAAAACCACTATGAAAATTCCAAATAGTGTTCCCATGAAAAAGCCTTGGAAAAAAATGATTTCATTAGGCATAGAATAGTACCTTCTATCATTCTGATTCTTTTACTAGTTTCCCGTCTATCATTTTGTAACCAACTGGCGCAATATACACCGCATCAGGTACAGTGTCATCTAGGATGTTGTCTTTATCCAGTTCAATACAAAACGCTAGTGGATCTTGGTTTACAGCAGCTTCTTGTTCTTCGGCACTAAGACTATAATACGAACGTATTGTAAAGTTGCCATATGCCTGAACTTCTTCCATTGTAGCCGGACCATGATCTGATTTTTTCATGACACGTAGGTCTAATTTTGCAATACCGTTGCCAACATTAATGGTTACCGTGGATTCTGACAAATTGAGTTCAAATGTGGTTTCGACACTAGATTCATAATCGCCTTCGATGTTGGTCACACGATATAATCTATTAACACCACTACCACTAATCAAAGTAATGTCGCGGTCATATATGGTACCTTTGCCGCCTTCAACTACGAAATTCTTCGAAACACTTTCATTAGATTCATCCCATGTTCTGTCATATCGATATGTTCCACTACCATCACTAAATCCCGAATCATCGCGGAACTCATTTCCAGCATGTTCTACTCTCAATGATCCTTGACCAACATATATCTCCAGTTCTGCAGTATCCCCAGTACCCGTTCCTGACAATCCAATAGAAAACATAAACAATGCCAAATAAACGCCAGCCAGCAAGGTACAAACAATAAAACCTATTTGGAATGCACGTCTCGGAGAAATTGATAGTTCCATGGATTACCACCGAATAATAGGAATAGGGGACTTTAAGGTAGCGGCTGTTGCTGCTATATGATTGCCGACAAGCGTTAGTAAGCGTCCTTTTTTTATCTCCAATTCAACGTCTTCTTTGTTCATTCGTAAGAATCGTGCTGCCTCTGCAGACGGATCTTCTAAACCAGATAAACTTTCTAGGAACTTTGCCGCGTCTTCACATTCT
>JALHIE010000010.1:11160-97839 GCA_022840285.1 Porphyromonadaceae bacterium | reverse complement strand
GTCTTGCCTGAGAAGCTGATGCAATCACAGGTGAAACTCTCCGGAGATCTATTGCAAGTCGCAGAAAAGAGATTCCCGTTATCCCGTTTCAGGCACATTTATGTTCTAGCGGCCGGTAAAGCAGCCGCCACAATGTCCAGGGGGGTGGAAGAAATTTTAGGCGACAAAATAACAAACGGGCACGTTGTCACCAAGCATGGACACGGAACGGACCTTAAATACCTGACACTTACCGAAGCTGGCCATCCTATACCCGATGCAGAGGGGGTAAAAGGTACTCAAAAAATAGTTAACATCGCCCGAAAAGCAACCGAAGATGATCTGGTTATCTGCCTGATATCCGGAGGAGCATCGGCTTTAATGGCCGATTTCCCGGAAGGTGTAACTCTCGATGATTTAAAACGCACCAATGAATTGCTGACCAAATGCGGCGCGAACATTGCCGAAATTAATACGGTACGTAAGCATTTATCAAAAATTAAAGGAGGTCAACTCGCCCGGATACTCTTTCCGGCAACAACGGTGTGCCTGATATTATCGGATGTGGTCGGTGATAGGTTGGACGTGATTGCGTCTGGGCCAACTGTGTGCGATTCAAGTAGTTTTGCAGATGCACTGACTATTATTGATAAGTATTCGCTGCAAAACCAGCTTCCCTCGTCTGTGTTGCATTATTTACTCGAAGGTGCAGACGGTTCAATCGCAGATACCCCCAAACCGGACAATCCGGTTTTTCAAAATGTGTTTAATTACATTATCGGAAGTAATGGCATCGCTCTCGAAAGTTCTGCAAAAAAAGCGGTGGGACTGGGCTTTGAAACGCATACAGTAACCGACAGTATACAGGAGGATGTCACCGAAACCGCCAATTTTATTCTGAAAACAATCGATAATCAGAAGCCCACCGGTAACAAACCCGTTTGCCTGTTGTTCGGCGGAGAGCCCACAGTAAAAGTTTCGGGGAAGGGACTAGGTGGGCGTAATCAACACCTGGCCTTGTATTTAGCAACAAAAATCTGTTGTGGTACAGACGGGCCTACCGACGCAGCAGGGGCAGTTGTGGATTACGAAACCGCGATCAAGGCTGTAGAGAAGGGTATCGACCCGAACCATTACCTCACCGATTGCGACTCCTACCGTTTTTTTCAACAAGTCGGAGGGCATATCATCACCGGAAATACAGGTACAAACGTGATGGATATAATTGTGGTAATTATTCAATAATTTTGTTTAAATTTGTGCGACAAGCCCATAAAATCGAATCAACAATGAAAAATCTTGCCACATTTTCCACCATCATCGCATTACAATTATTATCGGTGAGCTTTCTTCACGCACAAAATCTTTCCGAAAAACTTGGCGCAGTCCAAACCAATCTCATTATTACGTCGCATGGTATAGAACTTGAAGTTACAAATCAAATTATCGCAAAAAGAGCCGAAAGATTTTACGACTGGGGCGGACATAACGATGGCGCATACGGATACGGTTACGGATATGAATCATTCCATTTGGAATTTACGGTAAAGAACGGAGAAATAGACCTGCCGCAACCCGGTGGTCTTTTGAAAGGAGAAAAGCGCACTATCCTGGATTTCTACGACGCGGAAGATAATTTGTTGGGGTCTGTTGCAAAAACTCCGCGTGAAGTTCGTCTTGTCAGCAATAACACCCTTGAGAACAAACTAATGCATTACACCATTGACCTTATAAACACACCTTTACCGTTGCTGGATGCTACAAAAAGAATTGATATTTATAGGGAATAAAAGGTCGGGGTGGCGGGATTCGAACTCGCGACCCCCTGCTCCCAAAGCAGGTACACTAACCGGACTGTGCTACACCCCGAGTCGTTCTTTTTAAAACGTGGGTGCAAAAGTACGATTTTATCCCGATAATATCAAAACTTTTCAGCTTTTTTTAATCAATAAGCGGTTTCAACGTTAGAAATGTGTAAATTTGCAATTCAAACATGGCAAACGAGCAAAATATATGTATAGAAACAGGACTTGTGGCGAATTGCGAATCGTCGACATAAATAAGGAGGTTACCCTTTCGGGGTGGGTTCACAAAATTCGTAAGATGGGAGGGATGACTTTCATCGACTTGCGCGATCGGTACGGGGTCACCCAGCTATCGTTTAACCAGGAAGTTAACCACGAGCTTTGTGAAAAGGCCAACAAGCTGGGTCGGGAGTGGGTAATTCAGGTGACGGGAAAAGTGGCAGAGAGGTCAAGCAAGAATCAAAACATACCTACCGGAGACATCGAGATAATGGCAACAGCTGTTACTGTTTTAAACGCTGCACAAACACCCCCTTTCACCATCGAAACTGAAACCGACGGCGGTGATGATTTACGCATGAGGTACCGTTACCTCGACTTACGCCGCAACGTCGTTCGGAAGAACCTCGAGCTCCGTCACAAGATGGCGTTTGAAGCACGAAAGTATCTCGATGAAAGAAACTTCCTGGAAGTGGAAACTCCTGTACTGATTGGTTCTACTCCGGAAGGTGCGCGCGATTTCATTGTCCCCTCCCGCATGAATCCAGGCGAGTTCTATGCATTACCGCAATCGCCTCAGCTCTTTAAGCAATTGCTTATGGTTTCGGGATTCGATCGTTATTTCCAAATTGTAAAATGCTTTCGGGACGAAGACCTCCGGGCAGACCGCCAGCCTGAGTTTACACAAATCGATTGTGAAATGTCTTTCGTTGAGCAGGAAGATGTGCTGAATATGTTTGAGGGATTGACAAAGCATCTTTTTAGAACACAGAAAGGAATCGACCTGCCCGATTTTCCCCGGATGAGTTACGCCGATGCCATGCGACAATACGGTTCGGACAAGCCCGATATCCGTTTCGGCATGAAGTTTGTGGAAATAAAGGATCTTACAACCGACAGGGGTTTTGGCGTCTTCGATTCATCGGAATACGTCGGCACTATATGCGTTCAGGGCTGCGCGGCATATACCCGAAAGCAACTCGACGAGCTGGCCGATTTTGTGAAGCGCCCGCAAATTGGTGCTAAGGGGCTGATCTATGTTCGTTACAACGAAGATACAACCTTAAAATCGTCGGTAGATAAGTTCTACTCCGAAAGCGATTTGAAGTTGTGGGCGGAACGTTGCGACGCCAAACCCGGAGATCTGCTTCTTGTGCTGGGTGGAGAAACCGAAAAAACACAAAAACAGCTCTCGGAACTTCGTCTCGAGATGGGCACCCGCCTGGGATTACGAGACAAAAACAATTATAGATGCCTTTGGGTAGTCGATTTTCCTTTGCTGGAAAAAGACGAAGAGTTAAACCGTTTTTTCGCCAAACACCACCCGTTTACCTCCCCCAAACCGGAAGATATCGCGTTACTCGATTCAGATCCGGGAGCTGTTCGTGCCAACGCTTACGATTTAGTAATCAACGGCGTGGAGGTTGGTGGCGGTTCTATCCGTATCCACGACAGCGCACTGCAAAAGAAAATGTTTTCTGTTCTCGGGTTTACCGAAGAACGCGCACAGGAACAATTCGGATTTCTGATGAATGCTTTCAAGTATGGGGCGCCGCCGCACGGAGGGATAGCCTTCGGACTGGACAGGTTGGTTTCACTCTTTGCCGGACTGGATAGTATCCGTGACTGTATCGCCTTTCCGAAGAACAACTCCGGACGCGATGTAATGATCGATGCCCCTTCATGCGTTGAACAAGAACAACTGGACGAACTGGGCTTGATTATCGTTGAAAAAGAAAAGTAGTTTTCAGCATACAACAACATTAAAAAAAGCTGCAATTCTGATCTGCAGCTTTTTTAATATCAGATCGAAAAACCTTCACTGTACCTTTTCGTAAGGTATTTCGTCGCTTCAGGATCATCTACAAACGTTTGAGTTTTCGGATTCCATTTAACCGGACGTTTCAGTTCAATGGCAATATTACCGAGATTGCACGTAGTACATGTGCTGTGCCCAATTTCCACCGGAACGACGGGATCAACATTTGATTTTACAGCATCGATAAAATTTTGATTGTGCGGAACCCTCGTTTCATACCTTCCTCCCTGAGTTTCTGCCTTAGGGGGCATCAGGCTTTCATCTGAGGCGTGATAAAATTGTCTCGAAACTTCAATCCAACCCCTATCGCCCCAAAACTTGATTCCCAATGTTTTTTCTTCGTCAAACGGTTCGTTGGTCACAACCACTCCGTTATCGTATTTAAACGTGAGAAATTCTGTACCCGGGTAGCCCGCAGGAATAATTTCAATCGGACCGCTTTTATCCATCCCGATACCCCATTGAGCGATATCGAAGTTATGGGCGCCCCAGTCGGTAGTGTATCCTCCGCCTAATCCCTTGTTGTAACGCCATTCAGCCCAATAGCTTTCATTTTGCTCCGGATCGAGAGAGATAGGAGGATTCAACCGGGAGTTGTAATGAAAATACTCCAACGGACCCAACCACATTTTCCAATTTAAATCAGCCGGAACAGGCTCTTCCGGCAAATCATACGGATGTGGTCCGGGACCTACATAAGCATTCACTTTTTCAACTTTCCCGATCTTCCCATCCTGAACCATTCTTACAGCGTGCTGAAAATTGGGATCTGAACGTTGCTGGCTGCCTACACCAAGGATTACATTATTCTCGCGTACTGCCTTAACCAGTTCCTGGCCCTCTTTTATGGTAAACGTTAGCGGTTTTTCCAGGTAAATATGTTTCTTTGCTTTACAGGCGTCGATGGCGATAAAAGCATGCCAATGGTCGGGTGTGGCAATCACAACGGCATCAATATCTTCGCGAACCAAAAGATCTTTGTAGTTTTCATAGACATCAACGGCAACGTTTTTTTGCTGCGAGACATAATGATCGTTTAATCGTTTTATAAAACGTTCTCTCTTAATGCCATAAACATCACTTCCGGCTACAACCTCCACCCCTGCTATAGACAGAAACGCACCCAACAGGCCTATACCCTGCTGACCTAAACCGATAAACCCCAAACGTGTAATGCCGTCTTCATTTTTTTCACTTCCTGACTTTTTATTTGAGCTGCAGGAAGCCAAAAACTGGGGAAGAACGGCTACACTCACTGCTCCAGCGGTTGCTGTTCTAATAAATTTTCTCCTTGTTAATTGATTGCTCATGACTTTTAGATAAATAGATATAAGTTAATTTAACATCCAACACCGGTTATCCGGAGTCGGGGTTTTATTCAACATGGTATGTAAACAGGATCGGTAGGAAAAATAGTGAGGGCATTCTCTCAAGAATACCCTCACCGCATAAATCGTTCCTTTTAAAGAATATAACCTTCGGTATAGGTTTTATTGAACAGCCTGTTCTTATCGGCCTCGGGATCATCTACAAATTTTTCTGCCGCCGGATCCCACTTGATCGGACGTTTCATATCATAAGCAATGTTTCCGAGTGTACATACCGTACAGCTGCGATGTCCGATTTCAACCGGCACGACCGGATCAGTTTTCGTTTTTACAGATTGGATGAAATTTGCCAAATGCGGTACTTTGGTTTCGTAAGCGCCTTCCGTTTCCTCAACTTCAGGAGGCAGTAGACTGTCATCAGAAGCCAAATAGTGTCCTCTTGAAACTTCAATCCATCCTTTATCGCCCCAAAATTTCACACCTTTTGTTCGTTTTTCGTCAAAAGGCTCTTCCGTCATTACAACACCGTCAGCGTATTTGTATGTGAGGAACTTGGTGTCCTGGTATCCTGCGGGAATAATTTCCACGGGACCACTCTTATCCATACCCAAGCCCCATTGCGCAATATCGAACATGTGGGCTCCCCAGTCCGTCGTGAATCCTCCACCCAGCTCCTTGTACCAGCGCCATGCTCCCCAAAACTGTTCCTTTTTTTCAGGATCAAGTGAGATGGGCGGGTTCAGTTGTGCATTGTAATGCACATATTCAGAGGGACCTAACCACAACGGCCAGTTCAAATCTGCCGGAACAGGCTCTTCAGGAAGATCATACGGTGTTGGAGGAGCACCTACGTAAGCATTTACTTTCTCAATTTTTCCGATTTTACCTTCCTGCACCATTCTCACGGCGTGTTGGAAATTGGGATCCGAACGCTGCTGGCTGCCAACGGCAAGAATCACTCCGTTTTTTCTAACTGCCTTTACCAATTCCTGGCCTTCCTTGATGGTGAATGTCAACGGTTTTTCGAGATAGACGTTTTTCTTGGCATTACAGGCTGCTATAGCAATAAAAGCATGCCAGTGATCGGGTGTAGCAATTACAACGGCATCGATATCTTCGCGAGCGATCAAGTCTTTGTAATTCTCATATACCTCTACTGCTACAGCTTTCTGTTGTTTGGCATTGTGATCATTTACCCGTTTCAGGAATCGTTCCCTTTTGATACCGTATACGTCACACCCGGCAACGACTTCCACTTCCGGCATTCCCATAAATCCGTTCAACAGATACATGGCTTGTTGCCCCAATCCAATAAATCCCAATCGAATAATTCCATCGTCGGCAACTCCTCCGGTTTTCTTGTTCTGACAAGATGTTACAAACTGCGGAAATACAGCTACGCCAACAGCGCCGATAGCCGCTGTTTTCAAAAATTTTCTTCTTGTTAATTGATTACTCATGACTTTTAGATAAAATTTTTCAAGTATAACTTTTTTCTTTAAACTTTACAAATATAACGGATAATTTCAAATATATGCCCATTTAATGCGGAAAAATGCTTCAATAATGCTCTAATTTTTTCCGGTCCAATACCCTTAACTCCTTTTTGTATAAAGAAATGACGCCATCATTGATCATTTCTCCGATGGTCCGTGCAAGGGACGGTCGCTGAACACCAAAATATTCAGCCAATTGCGTCTGAGTACGCTTTAAAAAGAAACTGTCCTGATCGGGGGAGGTATTCTCCAAAATATACAAAGAGAGCTTCGCACGCAAACTTTTAATGGAAAGCATTTTAACTTTTCCCGACAAGAATACAGTCATGTTGGAATTCAGCTTCAAGAAATTTCTCAACAATGTTTCGTTCAACATCATCTCTTTCAGGAAAACAGATTTTGGAATCATATAAATAACCGTACTTTCCATAGCAATGGCATCCACAGGAAACCTGTGTCGATCGGAAAAAATAAATGCAGGAGCTAATGGACGAACGGCCTCTATAAATTCAATTTCCACTAAATTACCTTCCGCTGTAATCATTTCAGTTCGTACAATTCCTTCTGTCAACAAGTACAAAAAAGCGATAGGATCTCCCTGCCTAACCACGTGTTCGCCTTTCTGAAAAGTCCGGATTTCAGACACTGTTTCGGATATAAAATCCTCGAGTATTTTATCGTCCATTCCGGAAAACAGCGGACAATCAGATAGTGTTGGTTTGTACATTCAATCAGTATTTGTTTGGAAAACAAAATTAATTAAATCCCCACAAAAATCAAAAAAACTTTTATTTACTGCAGGATTTAGGTTTTGGATGTTTTTTGCCCAAACCAGAGCATAAGAATACGGGACCTTATGGCGTTTTACGGGTTCTCTCGGTGGCAAAAAGTGTGAACAAGAGGAATTATTTAAAATTACCTAAAAAAAAGTCGTGTAACCTGGGTTACAAAAGTTCATGATTCTTCGGACTACCTTTGTTCCACCAAACAGTAACAATAAAAATAAAAAGTATTATGGATAAAATGTTTTGTTTTCAATGTCAGGAAGCAGCAAAAAACGAAGGTTGCACCGTTAAGGGGGTATGTGGAAAAACTGCGGATGTGGCCAATCTTCAGGATCTGTTGTTGTTCTTGTGCAAGGGGATTTCGCACTATACCGTTCCGTTGAGAAAATATGGAATTGAAATTCCGCAGATCAACAAGTTCATTACCGACAGCTTGTTTATGACCATTACGAATGCTAATTTCGACAAAAGCCGGTTTACTACACGCCTGCTGATGGCTTTCGAAATGAGGAATGCAGCAAAGGAACGCCTGACAAACGCAGGCGGGAACATTGATGGGATCACTTTTGACGGTGCCCTCTGGGTGGGAGAAACCGAAGCCGAAATAACAGAAAAAGCATTAGAGGTGGGTGTGCTGACTACAAAAAATGAAGATGTACGCTCACTTCGCGAACTCACCATTTACGGACTGAAAGGAATAGCTGCTTATGCTGAGCACGCTTTTAATCTTGGTCATGAAGAAAACGAGATCTTCGCATTTATGCAACGTGCACTGGTCGCCACAACCGACGACTCCCTTTCGGTTGACGAGTTGACTGCACTGGTTCTCGAAACCGGAAAATACGGCGTACAGGTGATGGCGTTGCTGGATAGGGCAAACACATCGAGTTACGGAAATCCGGAAATCACAAAAGTAAACCTTGGCGTACGTAACAATCCGGGAATCCTTATCAGCGGACACGACTTAAAGGATATGGAAGAGTTGCTGAAACAAACCGAAGGAACAGGAGTAGATGTTTACACACACAGCGAAATGCTTCCGGCAAACTACTATCCGGCATTTAAGAAATACAGCCACTTCGTGGGTAATTACGGAAGCTCCTGGTGGCACCAGACCGAAGATTTCGAAAATTTCAACGGGGTTATCCTGTTTACAACCAACTGCATTGTCCCACCCCGAAAATCATCTACATATACCGACAGGGTGTATACGACAGGGGCATCAGGGTTTGATGGTTTCAAGCATATCGGAGACCGAAAGGAGGGACAACCAAAAGACTTTTCTGCAATGATCGAACATGCCAAAAGATGTGCTGCTCCCAAAGAAATCGAAACGGGTGAGATTGTAGGCGGATTCGCGCACAATCAGGTCATTGCACTTGCTGACAAAGTGGTTGAGGCAGTGGAAACCGGTGCCATTCGCAAATTCTTTGTGATGGGCGGATGCGACGGAAGAATGAACGGAAGAAACTATTATACCGAGTTCGCTCAAAAACTGCCTGGAGATACAGTTATCTTAACCGCCGGTTGCGCCAAATACCGGTACAACAAGTTACCGTTGGGCGACATCAACGGTATTCCCCGTATACTTGACGCCGGACAGTGTAACGACAGCTACTCCCTCGTGAAAATCGCGCTCGCTTTGAAAGAAGCCTTGGGTTTAACCGATTTGAATGACCTGCCCATCGCCTATAACATTGCCTGGTACGAACAAAAAGCGGTAATTGTTTTGCTGGCCCTGCTCTATTTGGGAGTAAAGAACATCCACCTGGGACCGACCCTTCCTGCATTCCTTTCACCCAACGTGGTGAATGTACTGGTAAACAACTTTGGAATTTCGGGAATTACAAGCGTGGACGAAGATATGAAGCTGCTCCTCGAAACGATGGAGTGCAAATAACATGAATACTCAAAAAACTAAAGGTGTCAAAAAAAAATTCCAAACTGTAACCCGGGTTACAGTTTAGTTTCAATCTAAATAATATCTTTGCAGTATCAATCATCAATTAAAATAATCATGGCAATTTTTGAACCAGCAAAAATCTTCTCAATGGAAAATTCCATTGAGTATTCTTCAGGAGGCGTTATCAGCAAGCAAGTTATAAAAAAGCAATCGGGAAACGTCACGCTGTTTTCATTCGATAAAGACCAGGGACTGACGGAACACACCTCGCCTTATGATGCAATGGTACATCTGCTGGACGGTGAGGCGGAAATTCGCATAGACGGTTATCCTCACCACTTGAAAAAAGGGGAATGCATCATTATGCCTGCCGGTCTTCCTCATGCACTCCACGCTATTGAGCCGTTTAAAATGGTGTTGACAATGATAAAACAATAACCCATGAGCGAAGTAATCAACAATTCGTCGCAGCGCAAAGAGCTGCTACGACATCTTCTCCTCCGTTTGCACGATGGAGAAAATCCCGAAGTGCTGCGGCAGCGACTTATCGAAGTGCTCCGTAACATCCCATACAACGAAGTGGTGGAAGTAGAGCAGGAACTCATCAACAGCGACGCGCTTACCGAGGAAGAAATTCTCGATTTTTGCGATTTGCATACGGCTGTGCTTGACGGCAGTATCGATTTGGGTGGAGCCAAATCCATTCCCGCAGGACATCCGGTGGACACATTCAAAAAAGAAAACCTGGCATTAAAAAGAGAAGTAATTAAAATTGCCGGATTGTTTGAAAACGTCAATGATTTAAACGACAAACAACTGCCGGGATATATACTACAGCTTCGTACGATATTCAACAACTTATCCGATGTAGACAAACACTACAAACGGAAGGAATACCTGCTTTTTCCTTTTTTGGAAAAACACCTCATCACGGGCCCGCCCAAAGTGATGTGGGGTAAACACGACGAAATCAGGGGCTTATTAAAAAACGTTTTCGAAGCGCTTGAATCACCCGTATCAACGTCAGAAGAAATGAAGTCCGTTGTTCAGCTCGTTCTGGCTCCCACCGTTGAGATGCTGGACGGAATGATCATGAAAGAAGAGGAGATACTGTTTCCAATGGCTATGGACACGTTAACCGAAGAGGAATGGCACAAGGTCTACCAGGAAACACCTGACTTCGGTTACTGCCTATTTGACCCGGAAGACGAATGGCAACCGTCGGGTATGAGAGCTGAAAAACAGGAATACGTGACCGCCGATGCCATACGTCTTTCCTCCGGTGCATTCAGTCTCGCCGAGCTGGAGGCCCTTTTCTTACATCTTCCTATCGACATTACATTTGTGGACAAAAACGATAAGGTGCGTTTCTTTTCACACAGCCCCAACAGGGTTTTCGAACGGAACCGTTCCATTATCGGACGCGATGTACGGATGTGCCACCCTCCGGGAAGCGTTCACGTGGTAGAGCAAATACTTTCCGATTTCAAAAGCGGGAAAGAAAACAAAGCCGTTTTCTGGATGTCGAATTTCATGGGGCGGTTCATCTATATCGAATACTCGGCCGTTCGCGGTAAAGAGGGGGAGTACCTGGGGGTTGTGGAAGTGACGCAGGACATCACACAAATGAGAAAACTGGGAGGCGACCAGCGACTGCTTTCATATGAACACAAATAAATCCGACATCACTCCCGACACCAAAGTTGCTGACTTACTGAAAGAATTTCCGCAACTGGAAGAGCTTTTGAAAGATTTCTCTCCCGCTTTTGCCGCGTTAAAGAATCCGGTATTGCGAAAAACGGTAGCAAAAGTAACCTCATTGCAGCAAGCGGCAAAAGTGGGAGGCGTGAGTATCGTGGAGATGGTTGATGCGCTCAGGAAGGAAGCAGGACAACTGCCGCTTGGAAAAAGTTTTTGTCCTGGCAGTGAAGATATTCACATCCCTTTTTCGGAAAAAACACCCCCAGCGGCCATTACACACAGGTTGGATGTCCGTCCCATCATTGAAGCTGGCAATCATCCTAAAGACCAGGTGCTTGCTCTCGTCAATAAATTGAGACAGGGAGATTGTATGGAATTTATCTCTTCGTTTCCTCCTACCCCTCTAATCGATTTGCTACAAAAGAAAGGTTACAGCGTGACGATGCTCGCGCCTGATGAAGGCATTGTAAGGACTTTCGTGGAGAAGAAATAATTTGCGTTTTTTGATGATAATCAAACGTAAATAGAAAAACCGTTGCCAATTAATTTTGTATTTTTGCCAAATTCAAACGTGTTTTTCTAAAAATATTATCATGACTACAAGAAGAGAATTTATCCGAAAAGCAGCCATTGGCACAACGTTGGTCTCCATTGGAGGCGTTTTGCCAGGATTTAGCGCCAAGAGTTACAACAACATCGTCGGGGCCAACGAGAAAATAAAATTGGGAGCCATAGGCGTGAACTCACGGGGAAATGCTTTATCGGAGGGTTTTGCGCGGGAAAAAGGATGTGAAATAGCTTACGTATGCGACGTGGATAGACGTGCTATGGAAAAATGCATAGCCAACGTGAAAAAGATTGCCGGCAATACTGCAAGGGGTGAGAAAGATATCCGCCGTCTCCTTGAGATAAAAGAGATAGATGCTGTTCTTATTGCTACTCCCGAGCATTGGCATGCGCCGGCTGCTTTGATGGCAATGAAAGCCGGCAAAAACGTCTACCTGGAAAAACCCACCAGTCACAATCCGGCAGAGGATGAGATCCTCATGCAGGCAGTGAAAAAATACAACGTAGTTACTGCAACAGGTATGCAACGCAGGTCATGGCCAAATGTAATCCAAGCCATAGAGGAAATAAAAGAGGGAGTCATTGGTAACGTTTACTTCGGTAAAGCCTGGTACGCAAATAACAGGTCATCGATTGGCACAGGAAACGTCACTGCTGCGCCGGAGTGGCTCGACTGGGAACTGTGGCAAGGTCCGGCACCGAGGGTAACCGGCTACAAGGACAACTATCTCCACTATAACTGGCATTGGTTCTACAACTGGGGTACCGGCGAAGCGGGCAACAATGGCGTGCATTTTCTCGATATTCTCCGTTGGGGAATGGATTTGACCTACCCCACCCATGTTGACTCTTCGGGAGGAAGATACGTTTATCGTGACGACTGGGAGTTCCCGGACACCCAGATCGTGAATCTCGAATTTGGAGGCAACAAGCTGATCACCTGGGAAGGCCGGAGTTGTAATGGCCGCAATATTGAAGATTCGTCGGTAGGTTGTGCATTCTACGGCGAATCAGGCACCCTGGTGATCGGGGGAGGAAACGCTTACAAGGTATACGATCTGAAGAATAAGCTTGTAAAAGAGGTAACCAGCGAAATGAGTTTCAAGGCCGGCGATACTGTAAACCCTACCCGGTTGTTGGATTCATTCCATTTCTCCAACTTTTTGGACGGCATCAGAAAAGGTTCTGCATTAAATGCCGATATCAATGTAGGATGTATCAGCACAACCCTGGCACACTTAGGAAATATTGCCCAACGCACAAAAACGACATTCCAAACGAATCCTGCCGACGCCCACATCCTAAACAATCGTGCTGCAAGCAAACTGTGGAGCAGGAAATATCAAAAAGGTTGGGAAATGAAACTTTAAATACAATCCCATCCGATATCAGCCTAATTTCCAAGGCTTTCTGTATTCATAAGAAAGGTATTTATTGCCAATCTCAGAATTGGTAAATCTTTCGTTTATCGCATCCCATTCCAGCCTTTCTCGCGTCATCATTGCGATTGTCCCCAAATGTGCCATAGTGGTGGATCGATGACCAATCTCCAATGTAGCCCAGGGTTGTTCACGTGATTTGACGCAATCTAGAAAATTTCGGATAAGACTTGATGCGCTATTCTTGTAACTGCCATCGATCAGCAACGTATCATCTTTCTCCAAAGAATAATCTTCAGGCTGAATCATGGGCTGCCATGACTGAAATTGTCCGGCACGGGCAGGAGTAACCTTGTAATCATTTTCTCCTGTATGGAGTGTCCCTTTTGTTCCTCTCAATTCGAGGAACCCGTGAGGGATAAACGTTCCGGTACTGGCTTCAAGTATGGTTAAAGTAACAATTACTCCCGATTTAAATTCGTAGGTCACATGCATAGTATCGGGTATGGTTCGATCGTCGTCAACCACAAATTTGCCGCCGTGTGCACTGATGACCGCCGGAGCCTCTTCACCTAAAAGCCACCTCAACAAGTCAAGATAATGAACTCCGTTATTAGAAATTTGATTTGCATAATCTTCCCACCATCGAAACATGTAGGGAGCGATATTATACTGGTAAGGCCGATAGGCTCTTGGGCCTAACCACATGTCCCAGTCAAAATCCTTTGGTGGAGCTTCTGGTTGCAATCTCCCAATACCGTTAGGATACATGTTGCTCACATGACAAGCCGACGCAAACGTTACTTTACCTATTTTTCCCGCCGGAATTTCTTTAGCTAACCGTTGAAAAGTTGGCGCTCCACGTCTGTTTAGCCCCACCGCTATTATTTGTCGGTTGCTGTTGCCTACTTCGACCATCCTGCGACCTTCGGCAATGGTTTTTGATAATGGTTTTTCCACAAATACATCTTTCCCCGCATTTATCGCATCAATGGTCTGTAAAGCGTGCCAATGATCAGGTGTTGCGATACAAACGGCATCGATACTTTTGTTATCCAACATTTCCCGGTAATCTTTATACTGCTTAACCCTTGTTGGGAAATTCTCCCCCATCCCGGGTATTCTTGTCCCCATATCTTTTTTGTAACGATCAAGTACAGCAGAATAATCTCTCGTTACGTAAGGTTCATATACGTCACACAGAGCTGCCACCTCACAATCCGGTTGCTCCCTGAAGAGTTGCAAGAGTTGTGTTCCACGGTTACCGACTCCAATAAATCCAACCCGAACCTTATCGTTAGCACCTAGAACTCTTTTCCGTGTGTCAATCAGGGGTACTCCTACTCCGGTGACAGATATTCCGGCGACAGCCAGTGATGATTTTTTGAGAAAATCTCTTCGTGTTGTATTGTTTTCCATAAAAACCTCAGTTATCGGAATAAGTTTTATTGTCTACTAACCTAATCGTTGTAACCTTGAACGGCTTTAAAACCGCTTCATGAGCGGCACGTTGAACAGTGACAGCCTCTAAGGGAGTAACGGCATGCGGTACAAAAGAATTACCCACGACCGATTTTCCGGTTAGGGATTCAAACCACGTACAAGCAGCGGTATAGCGACCAATATCCAGGTTCAGGTGGTATCCATCCCGGCAAAAACGATCACCTATAAAGCTGGATCTGCCGTTTTGAATCGCTGTTCCCGAAGGAATAATTGTTTCAATCCCGGCTTTAATCGCGGCCCTACTCGATGCTTTCATGATGGATTCGTACATCTGTTTCTGATTCTTGTTGTATCTCGGAAATTCTTTGTGATCCGAGTCATTGGCATAAGCCCAAGTTTGGTGGAAAACAAACTTGACTTGCGAATTTTTGCAGTGTTCCTTGGTATAAGCAGTCAATTGGATCAGATAAGGGAAATAGGTGTCAAGCAGTCCCGAGTTCGGACTGTTTTGCTGAAAACTGATGTAATCCCATTCCTCATCGGTTATCCCTTGTATCAGGGAAACATTCATGATTGTGGTTTTCTCCCCTGCTCTGTTGATTTTACGGTATGAATAATCGGCCTTATTGCCTTGTGCGTTCAGCCAGTGTCTCTCTAAAGAGCAGCCTCCAATATATAAATTGCCGATAATAAAGGTGACCCCTTCTGCCTGCCCCAATTCATGCAAATAGTTTTCTACCGCATCTACTGAAAAACTGTTTCCGATCGCTAACACTTTGATTGTATCCTGCGACCAGGTATTGATGGGAGCCAATAGGGCCAGCACCCAAAAAATTAATACATATTTTTTCATATTCCCGTCACTGTTCTTTTGTTAATATCTTTTTGGATAATTTTTATTGTTTGCCTATAATTCTTTGATCATTATGTTTCTGTAGTGTATTTGACTACCGTGATCCTGCAAAAGTATGTGTCCGTCCCTTTTTTTGCCGAAATCATCGTAGTTTTTAAATTTTGTCGCTTGCACCCGATCTTTAAATTCGTCCGAATCAATATCTGCACTCACAACCATCTCACCGTTCAACCAATGCTCAACTTTGTTTCCTTGGACTTTAATTCTTAATGAGTTCCAAGCTCCTAATGGTTTTAGTTTTTTATTTTTATCTGGTGCATACAACAAATACAAGGCAGCCGTAGAACCTTTATCGTCATTGAAACCTCCTATTTCATCCCGGTGAAAATCATCAATTATTTGGTATTCGAACCCAATCCACTCCGTTCTTTTGTTTTCATTATTAAACATTTGATGAACAAAATATTTTACTCCCGAATTGACAAGTTTCGTCATTTTAAATTCAAGCTTCAACTCAAAGTCCGAATATTTTCTTTTGGATACCATGTCCCCTCCTTTTTGCGCTGGTAGAAGGATCAGTTCTTTTTTCTTCACTATCCAGCCCTTATTGGGAAATGGGGTTTCTTCACGCATACTTGTCCAATTCACAGTATCTTGGGCGGTCTTAAATAGAGGTTGCCACTGACCTTTTTCTGCCAGGGACCACTCCAAAAATGAATATACCGTTTCATTCGATTGAACATCAGGACTATGTTGCGCTCGGTTACTCATTGCAACCCGGTCAGTGTAACCCAACAATTTATTAACAGCAACAGTATGGTTCAGTGCAATCCAGCGTTCAACAGGGTCGGACGATCCTCCGGAAACAAGAAATGGACGAGGAGCCATAAGGGCATGCAACTCGTGCAAATCACGTCCCTTACTCCGTAGTATTGGATACAACCCTTTTGCATTCATCCCGTTTTTATTCCATATATTCCCCCAGGGAGGGGCATAGTAACCCAGGTACCAAGGCTCCCAATAATTAACTGCCGAGCCCTTGGTTTCGTCAAAAACAATTCCGGGATCAATCCATACAGCGGCAGCAAACTTATCGTACAGGCACGATGCAAACATTGCCCACTTACCGCCATATGAGTGTCCTACGATTCCGATCCTGTCCCGGTCCACATCTGTCACCTTGCTGAGTGCCTCCAACGCATTTGCGGCAGCGTATGCGAGAGCTGAAACAGGCTGTATACCTGCATCTTCCCTACTCGGGTAGTAAATGGAATAGGTTTTATTTCCTGTGGTTTCAGCTGTACCTAACGACAGCGTGACAAATCCTCTTTTTGTCAATTGATATGCGAAATCCCTGTAGGGTTTGCTCCCTATCCCTATAGCCGTTTCCGGTTCGTAGTACACTGTAATCACCGCCGGTTTCTTGCCTTTCTTATCCGGCACCAGCAAATATCCCTCGGTCTGTTCGTTCGGAGTCCAGTAAAAACGAACCTTGAATTGTGTAAAATCTTCCCTTTTTTCTTTCCCTATTATTTCGAATTCCTGATTTTCAAGCAGAGGAGGCCATTCTCCCATCATTTCCATCCAGCAATTTCGAATTTCCTTTCGTCGTTCTATCCAATCTTTCTTATGTTGAACGGTTTCTCCGCTGCAAAACTTGAGGGGGGAACGGTATTCACCAAATTGGTCCTTAAATTCAACAGGAGGAACAAAGTAGGGCGCAATTTTCTCCCAGTTGCTGATTCTGTTTGTGCAATCAGGATGGAGCGGTTGTCCCGCCACGCGTTCCACTACGAACACACAAAGCAACAATGAAATGTACTTGAAAAAGTATTTCATGAAGTCATACCTTTATAAAAATATTTTTTTTGTACATGAAGTAAAGCACCAACCATGACACAAATACGGTACATGCTCCCATAACCGGCACTTCATACGCACCCGTCAGCTGACCTATCCAACGAAGTGCTGCCTTAGCCATATAGGAATAATTAATGAAGACGGGTGAGACGTAGATAAAAATTGAATTCATCCCAATAACCCGGAAAAAGAAAGACCATTTATGGCATCCCCTGACATCGATGATGTAGTAGAAAAGAGCGAACAGAAGCAGGCTAATACCTCCGGTGAGCACAGTAAACGAGCTGGACCACAAGTTTTTATTTATCGGAAAATCCAAATTCCAAAGGAGTCCAAGTAAAATTAGCACTGCGCCTGTTATAGTGAACCAACAGACTTTCCTAATCGGACTTATTGGATGTTTTTTCAGGAAATTCCCCGTTATAACTCCGAGAAGCGTAGTTGATACACCTGTGATTGTGCAAAGCAACCCTACCGTATCGTGAATGTCACGTGAAAGCTTTCCCGGTAAAACGATACGGTCAAAATAAGAAGCGAAGTTTCCAGCTTCAGTAAGGTTTCCTGGGGGAAAACCTGGAGCGGAAGTAAACTTCAACAGCAACCAATAGCCAACAAGAAGTGCCCAATACCAGATTACTTGTGCTCCAGGTCTAGCATATAAATAGATGATATTTGCAAAAACATAGCTTACCCCAATCTTGCCTAACACGCTTGCGTATCGGTATTCAGCCAGAGGCCTTAACTCAATTCCCCTTGCATTATAAATAATTCCCAGTAGGATGAGAACAAGTCCTCGCTTTATCACTTTCCACAGGATTTGCTTCTTGGAACGACCATTTTTTAATTGCTTATCTACCGAAAAGGGTGACGAAATTCCGGATAAAAACATGAACAGCGGAAAAATCATGTCCCAGAGAGTAAAACCATTCCAGTACGGGTGCTCAAACTGTGCCGCCAATCCCGTCCAGAAAGGTGTTTCCTCAATGGCTGCCACTTGAAGGATCACACTGCCAATACCCATGATCCAGAACATGTCAAATCCCCTGAGCGCATCAATGGATCGCAGCCTGGCATTGTCGGATGTAGGGATATTGATATTCATAAATTGTCATGCTTCTAGTTCCCATCCCTTTTCATACTCTCTTTTCCACAATTTTGAAGCCTCCTTATCGTTTAGAATGGAACCATTCCTGTGATCGATATTTAATGTTCTCCCTATTCTATGAGATATATTGGACAACTGCATCAGCTGTGTGCTGGAACATGCCTCTGTCAGGGATGAGTTTAGTTTTGCCCCTTTCCGGATAGCGTCGAAAAAGTTTTGAAAATGGTATGCATCAAGACTTTGTGTCGGATTAACCAAGTTACCTTCTTCAAATACCAATTTACTATCTACGTGTTTGACTAATTTATTATCTAAGTCGAAAACCTGATATTCATTGCCTCCTCCAATAGTCAGGCTCCCTTTATCCCCGTAAAAAGTCACCCCGCTACCATGACCGGATATACTTGACCGGATGCAGCTTTGGCTTTCCCATGTCATTGTTTTTCCATTGACAAAACTGAAGTTAACCAATTGAGTATCCGGTGTTTCCCAATCGTCCTGATGATGATATCTTCCACCGGTAGAAGTCACTTTTGAAGGATAGCCTAATTGCATTCCCCAACGCAGCAAATCCACAAAATGCATGCCGTTGTTCAAAGCTTCACCAGTTCCCCAGTGCCACACCCAGTGCCAATCGTAATGAACAACATTGTCTTTATAGGATACCCTGGGCGCAGGTCCTTGCCAAAGTTCCCAGTTCAGCCAGCCGGGAACAGGTGTGCTTTTTCCGATGCCCATTGATGGACGCTTGTTGAAATACCAGCTTCTTCCGTAATGAATATCACCGATGATTCCGTCGTGTAACTCTTTAATCGCGTGTGCTACGTTAGGCCAGGAGCGTCGTTGATTGCCAACCTGGACGATCTTGCCGTATTTTTTTTCAGTTTCAATCAGGACCTGGTTCTCTCCGGGGTTGTGACTTGTCGGCTTCTCCAAGTACACATGTTTGCCTGCTTTCATTGCCATAACAGCTGCCGGAGCATGCCAATGATCAGGAGTAGCAATAAAGACGGCATCAAAATTGTCTGACTCCAACATTCTTCGAATGTCTCCGTGTCCCCGGACCTTGTTGCCGGCCACTTCCTGAACGGTTTTGATGCATTTTTCCGTGGCGCGTGAATCGACATCACATAAATCGGTCACGATACATCCCTTGTTCTTTTCATTGGCAAATCCTCTCGCCAATGCATTACCTCTGGAATTCACACCAATCCCGGCGATGCGGATACGCTCATTCGATCCAATAATATTTCTGTAGCTCGAGGCACTAAAGCCTGGCAAAACACCACCAAGCGAGAGAACGGAGGTACCCACCGCTATTTTTTTAATAAATTGTCTTCTTGTATTCATCTTGCTCATTCGTTAATCGTTGTTGATTTTCCGTTCCGTTGCAACCTCTACCGCTTTGGTTGTAATATAATATTTTGCCAGCGTATTTGCTATTTCCCACCCGGGCATATCGCAATTAACCAGGTGTTTAAAGAAACGTTCGGCAACATACCTGAAATGCGAGTCATGTCCCTCTCTGTTTTCGACCGGAATATGGATAAGATACTCACCGCTACTGGATGTAGGAGAAGCGGAGACAAAGGGATATCTTGTTTGTATTTTTTCTACTGCCTTTTGGATATTTTCTGCAAACTCTTTTTCACCAACGCTTTCAGCTTTCTGTGCATACAACTGCTTCACGAAGTTTCGTTCCTTATCCTGAACAGTTTTCAAAACAGCTTTTGTACCTTTCAACGTAGAGATAAATGTGTCGCCCCCACCCTCAGGCGCCTGATAGTTCCACATAACTTGTAAACCCACGTTGTGGTTTCTCACCTCGAAGTTGACAGTTCCATTGGCATAGACTTTCAACGTTGAATCATCAAGGTATTTATGAAGATAATCAGGAAATGATGATTCTCCGGTAGACTGCATGAACTGTTGCTGAGAGATATCGGTTGGCCAATGGGTAGATGAGATATTTCCGATCTCCCGGGTATAATCGACAGGTTGTTTCGAAAAAAATTTCCAGAACAACAAATCAATCAGGTGTGTAGTGACATCGGCAATACCCTCCCCCTGTTGTTCCACATCGTAATACCAGGCCGGACGAATTAACGGGGCGCCCAACACCTCTTTGTAGAAATGGTGCACACTTTCCATGTAGATAGCCGGATCTTCCGGTGTCCCCTTTTTTAGTTCGCCGAAGAAATCGAGGTTGTTTACCAACTCTTTTTCGATGATGTTCAGCACGTCGAAACGTTCCGTCATCATATCGTACAGTTGTACTCCTTTTAACTCAGCATTCCTGTATGCTGTTTCCAGTAAAAGGAAATCCTCCCGGTTGATAGCCATCGGCTTGTCGGACAATACATTCAGTCCTGCTTCCACCGCACGGAGAATATATCCGGTCTTCTTTTTATTGTTACCGGCAAGCACCACGACGTTGCCTTTTTTTTCAGCTACCATCTTGTCCACAAAGTCGTCGCCTGCATGCACGGCCTCCCGCCAGCTCGTAGGATCCTCTATCCTGTTGTTGAATGATTCAATGGCTGAAAGATATTGGATTAACCCGGCATCATCAGGAGAAACGGCATAGACGTGTACCGAATCATTTACTTGCGGTATGGCATTTTTCTGTAGCAGGTTGGCATGAAAATGGCCCGGTGCCAGGACAATCAGTTTTATTTCACCTGCTTTACCGGTAAATACCGCGGTATTATCGATCTCTTTTTTACTCTGTTGCATACAGGATAGAAATAGAAAGCTGACGATGCAGGCCATCCAATGATTTTTCATACCACGTTCACTTTAAATCCGAAAGCATTTTTCTGGCTTCCACCATACCTTCGCGATACACATCCTCCATCAGGATGATTTTCCCCTCATTGCGCTTGCTCATATTGGAAGCTTCCATGAAAGTAAAAATCTCCAGCGTCTCTTCCTCAGAAACGGGAGCAACACGGGTTTTAAAGAAATTCAGTATTTCTGTCAGGAGCACCTCGTATCCTTGATAGGAGCCGACAGGTTCTATGCTTTTGTCCGTGAAAGCTGTTCCTCCATAATTACTCTTACCGGTACGGAGGCCTCTGAACGTTCCTATCCGTCCGTCGTCCCACAATCCAACCACCACATCGGTACCTTCGGCTGACATACGGTTTACAGAGACACATCCGGTTCCCATGATGGTGAAGAGAGTTTCTACCCCATGGATGCCGTACCATCCAAAATCGGGATGTGTTTTCTCCCGACTTGCGGGTGAGTAGCAATCCGCTCCTAAAACCTTTCCGAATTCCCCTTTACGTAACTTTTGATTTTGTGGAACATACCGCAATGCTGAAGAAGAGAAAATAGGGACATTATAGTCTCTGGCCAGTTGGTAGATCGCTATCGATTGCGCCAACGTTGCTCCCAGCGGTTTGTCGATAAACATGGGCTTTCCGGCTTTGAAAACCTCGTATGCCTGTTCCAGATGGAGGTTTCCATCATTTGTCTCCAGCATTACATAGTCCACTTTCTTTAAAAGTTCAGCTATGGAAGGAACAATTTCTACTCCCATCCCCTTTACTTGTTCAATATAACCGGGTATACGGTCAAAACTCGATTTGATGGTTTTTGAACCGTAGGGATAGGCGGCAATAATTTTAAAATCCTTGAATTCTTCTTTTTTATCTTCTCCATTCAAAAACTTTGTAAAAGCGATGGAATGGGATGTGTCTAAACCGATGATACCGATTTTTATTTGTGCTTGAGCCTGAAACAGGAGACAGGCCAGAATTGTTAATATTGAAAAGATAAGTCTCATAATTTATTTTTTTGATGTTTTAAAGCAGATAAATTTCATTTTACTTCGGTATGGTTCTTTTTCTCCAATAAAGAAGAACTCTCTTTGTCCAAATACAATACAGCGCCCTTTTTAGTTCTTAAAATCGTGGCGGGACACTCTTCAGTGATGTCCTTGTTCAGGGTATGATAAACAGCCTTGGCTTTGTTTCCGGCGGGTACCATACAAAACATGTACTTCGCCCTGAGCAATGCCGGAATGGTTACGGTAATGGCATGGGTAGGAACCCGGTCGATCCCGGAAAAAAGTTTTTCATTCACCTGTTGTTGCCTGCAAGCCATTTCCAGTTCTACCACTTTCACCGCACTCGGATCGTTAAAATCAGCCACTGAGGGATCGTTAAAAGCGATATGCCCGTTCTCTCCGATTCCCAAACAAACGATATCGACCGGATACCGTTCCAGCAAACCGGCGTACCTCATGCATTCGGCAGAAATATCTTCCGCCTGGCCATTTATATAATGCACACTTTTAAAAGGGACTTTCTCGAAAATCCGTTTCCTCAGGAAATTACCAAACCCTTGGGGTGCATCCTTTTCCAGCCCGATATACTCATCCATGTGAAAAGCATTGATCTTCTCCCACGAAATCCGTCTATCAGCTATTAATTCCTTTATAAAATCGCTTTGCGAGGGGGCGGCTGCAAAGATCATATTGATTTCATCTTTCCCTCCGAGAAGTTGTTGAATGGTTTCAGAAACATCGATGGCTGCCTCTTTACCCATCTCTTCTCTTGTCTGGAAGATTTTCACTTCCAGCATTTCTTGCGTGAATGTAATCACACCAGTGTTAGTTACCGTATATGACATTTCCTTCTAAGATTGTGTATGAAACATGTATTTTATCATCAAAAACGACTAAATCGGCATCTTTCCCTTTCTGGATAGATCCTTTCTGTTGATCTATATGCATAATGCGGGCCGGAGTCAGCGTCATCATTTTCACCGCTTCTAACAACGGTACTTCCGCTACTTCAACCATTGTTCTCACCAGTCGATCTGTTGTTGCTACACTTCCTGCAAAAGCTGTGCGGTCCGGCAACTTGGCCACACCGTCTTCGATGATTACCCTTTGTCCTTTTTCCAGGCTTCCCAGGATGGATTCACCGTCCGGTATTCCCGCCCCACGCATGGAGTCGGTACATAACGCTGTCTTTTCGGGACCTTTAAACTTATATACGAACTGTAGAAGAGGTTTGGGCAAATGCACCCCGTCGGCTATGATTTCCACCGTCATATCATCAATCAGGTATGCTGCTTCCAGGACTCCTGCGTAACGGAACGCATTCCTGCGAGTAACGGACGACATGGCCGAATAGAGGTGGGTTACGTGGGTGAATCCTGCGTTAAAGGCATCCAATACCTCCTCGTAAATGGCGTCGCTATGTGCTATGGAAGTGAGGATATTTTTTGAGGTCAACACCTTTCCAAAATCGAGTGCACCGGGCAGTTCGGGCGCCAGGCTCCACCGTACAATATCGTCCGATCCGGATAAAATCTTATTGTACTCTTCCGGTTCGGGGTTTCTAAGGTATTTGGGATCCTGTGCACCCCGTTGATTGTAGGCAAAATAGGGACCTTCTAAATGCAGACCAAGAAATTTGGCACCTTTCGTATTCCGTTTAGCGGCTTCCTTAAACACGGCAAACGTGTTGACAAGTTCGTCAAACGTGCTTGTCAAAGTAGTAGGCAGCAAGGCTGTGGTTCCGTACCTGGCATGTGTTTCCGCTGCTCCCAGGTATGCATCCACCGTTCCGTCCATAAAGTCATGTCCTCCCCCGCCATGAGTGTGAATATCTATAAATCCGGGAGCAACATATTTCCCTTTCGCATCAATTAGATAATCATTTTCAACAGGTAAAAAAAGATCCTCCTCTACTATTTCCTTAATAATTCCCTCCTCACAAACCACAACAATTCTTTCTCTCACGCTTTCTGGAAAGATAAACTTACCGTTTTTGATTACAATTCTTTGCATATTTTTTTGTTAAAGAGTCAAGAATGTTGGCCCGTTTACGCTACTTTCCCCTTTTTCGTTCTATCCCAGTGCTCAATCTTGTGACCAAAGACAGCGAACCACACCAAATAGACGAAACAGGGAATTAATGCCCAATAACCGATTCTTAGGCTGTAAGCATCGGCAAGTGCTCCATACACAAGGGGCAGGATGGCATTTCCGCTTAATCCCATAATCAGCAATGATGATCCGGTCTTGGTAAAACGGCCAAGGCCGCGGATAGAAAGAGGCCATATTCCTGCATAGATAAGCGCATTGGGAAAACCGATAAGAGCCAGGAACCATATGGAAGCGTTAGCCTGATGACCAAAGAGTGAGAGATTCCAATCGGCAAACACAACCCCGAGCGACAAAAAAAGGCCAAGAGAGGTACAGAATATCAGGGCATTTTTCTGAGACACGAACCTTGGAATCAGGATGATGCCCAACAAATAACCAATTATGGTTGCTGTTAACGTATAAGATGGAAACACTTTCGCATCAAGAAGTCCAATATTCATCGAACCGGCATAATTAATGATTGTATCAATGGCAATCACCTGAGTGCCCACATGAAGAAAAA
This sequence comes from Porphyromonadaceae bacterium, assembly GCA_022840285.1. Taxonomy (GTDB): domain Bacteria; phylum Bacteroidota; class Bacteroidia; order Bacteroidales; family Dysgonomonadaceae; genus Petrimonas. Next base: position 73,187 of record JALHIE010000010.1, on the reverse strand, counting down.
TTGCGATTGCACCCAAAACAAGGTAAGGGAAGTCAATCAACCTGTTTCTGACTTTGTGCCCCTCTTCATTTTTTTCAGAAAGCTTTTCGCTGTCCGTATCTAATTCGGGAAGCACGGAGTATCTAATTCCGACTCCGGCCAGGACGAGTAATAAACCAAGAACAGTATAAGGCAATATTACCCTTCTGATCAATTCATCGAGCAATGCATTTTTAGCGGCTTCGGTAATGCTGCCCATTTCAATTAGTTCAAACAGCTGACTATCTGTAGCCTTAAAAATCACAGCAGCGAAAATGAGTGGAGATACTATTCCGGCAAATTTATTACAAATTCCCATGATGCTCATTCGCTGTGCAGCACTGTCGATAGGCCCAATAATCGTTACGTAGGGGTTAGCTGCCGTCTGCAGTATTGCCAAGCCTGTGCCAATGGAGAATAGACCGACCAGAAAGATTACAAACTGCCGCGTTAAAGCAGCCGGGATAAATATAAATGCCCCCAACGCCATCAACAGAAACCCATACATTATTCCTCTCTTGAAGCCAACACGTTTTAACAATAGACCCGAAGGTATCGCCATAACAAAGTAAGCAATGTAAAAGGCAAAGGCTACAAAATAAGATTGAAAATGAGTTAACTCACAAGCAATTTTAAAATAAGGTATAAGAATTGCATTAACCCAAGAGACAAATCCAAATATAAAGAACATAAACGCCAGGATAGCGATCGAAATCACCTGTTTCTTCTTATCCTGGACATATCCGACGGTTTCAGTGTTGTTCATCAAAAAAAATTTAATCATTCGACATTAAGCGTGTTGGGCACCTCGGAAAGTGCAAAAATATTTTAAAACAAGCTAAATACAGCCTTAATAACGAATAACTTTCTTCAAAAAACGTTGGCTATATCTACATTAAAGTATTTTTTGCGGTACTCAATGGGAGTATATCCCTTCATTTTTTTAAAAATACGGGATATGTTTTTACAATCATTGAATCCGGACTCCAGGGCCATATCGTATAAAGTCCTGTCAGTAGTAAGCAACAGGTTAGCAAAATAGTCAATTCTGCGACCCAGTATAAATTGATAAATAGTAGTCCCCATCTCTTCTTTAAATTTCAATTCAAGGTTACGCCGCGAGAGTGGAACAAGTTCAGAAAACGACTCAATATTGATGTCCGAAGTAAAGTGATCTTCAATAAAATGGACAACTTGAGAAATATACTCATTGGAGACATCATATTTCTCGGTCGATTTTCTCAATTCAAACCGGGTAGGTTTTATAAAAATATTTGTCGGTTCCTTAATCTCACCCTTAAACATCCGGTCGATTAATCTTCCGGCTTCATACCCGCCTTTTTCCACGTCCGTTACAATGGATGACAGGGGAGGATCGGAAAGGTGGCAGATCAGCTCATCGTTATCCACTCCCAACAGGGAAATCTCTTCGGGAATTTTTATGTTATTGATCTTGCAAATTTGAGATATCCTTAACGCAAAATCGTCGTCACAGGCAAAGAGACCTACGGGTTTTGGAAGAGATAAAAGCCATTCGTCCAATTCGGCATAGGAGCTGCTCCACTCTTTGCCCCCCAAATCTTCACTTTCAAAGCAAAAGAAATTGCCTTCGGCTTTCTCAACCTCTTTCTTAAAGCCCTCCGCTCTCTCCTGTGACCAAATCACGCCTTTGTTACCGTAAAACGCGAAGTTGCGGAAACGGCGCTTAATGAAAAAATTTGCAGCCATCATTCCGGTCCCCACATAATCTCCGGTCAGGTTGGAAAAATAAGGACTTCTGGATTTGTAATTTTGCAGCACGATGGGTATGTTTAAAGTGGCCAACAGATTGGTTCCCTCATGGTCCCAACGAGCCAGGATTGCATCGGCTTTCCAGCTTTTTGCCCACTCAATTATACCCTCCTTTCCATACATCGTCTTATAATAAGTGGGTAGCCTGTAAAACAACCAGGGTCCGTGCTCATGGGCGTATTGAATCAACCCCCTCAGTAACCGGCGGCTGAACTCACTGGAGTAATCAATAAGTATTAGAACTCTTTTCATTTATTTTTTGTATTCAGTTTTTTATTCTCGTCTATAGCGTCAACATCAGCAGCAATGACTCTCATTCTGCGAAAAAAAAATTAAAATATCCTCAAATATATATATTATTCCCGAAATAAAATCAAGAAGAGTTATTTTTAACCAAAAAGAAGACCTTTTTCCGGTGCTGCGGATTCAAGATATCATACAAAAAAAAAGCAACTGCGGCAAATGGCGCAATTGCTTAAAAATCAGTCGGGATGACTGGATTCGAACCAGCGACCACTCGCCCCCCAGACGAGTACTCTAAACCGGACTGAGCTACATCCCGAAAAAGTGAATGCAAAGGTACTTTTTATTTTTAAATCTGCAAAATTTATCTCAACTAAACATTTTCTGTACGCTTAACTTTGTCTGTTAGATTTTTATTTGTTAATTTGCATTTTTAAACCCAATAAAACAGAGTAAATGACCTTTACAGCCCAACAAATTGCCGACTTTTTAAAGGGGGACATAATAGGAAACCCGGACGTAGAAGTCGATAATTTTGCAAAGATAGAAGAGGGAAAACCACGAACCATTGCTTTTCTTTCCAACCCAAAGTACACACACTATATTTATGAAACCAAGGCAGATATTGTATTGGTAAACAATGATTTTACACCGGAAAAAGCTGTTTCCGCCACATTGATCAAAGTTCCAGACGCATATGCTGCATTGGCTTCCCTGTTGGATTTAGTTAACAGCTTAGCTCCAAAAAAAACGGGAATCGAAGAGATGTCTTTCGTCTCGCCAACGGCTAAATTAGGTGAAAATGTTTATGTCGGTGCGTTTGCCTACATCGGAGAAAACGTGCAGGTGGGGGAGAACGTAAAAATTTATCCGCAGGCGTATATCGGCGATAACGTGAGAATTGGAAATGATGTTACTATTTATGCCGGAGTAAAAATCTATCACAGTTGTGTAATCGGCGATAACTGTATCTTACATGCTGGGGCTGTAATTGGTGCAGACGGATTCGGTTTCAGCAAACAGGAAGGTATTTACCACAAAATCCAGCAGATCGGAAACGTGCTTCTGGAGGACGATGTAGAAATTGGAGCCAATACTACTATAGATAGAGCCGTCATGGGATCGACCATCATTCACCGGGGAGTAAAACTCGATAATTTAATACAAGTCGCACACAATTGCGAAATCGGGAAGAACACAGTTATGGCAGCTCAAGTAGGAATCGCCGGATCGACCAAGATTGGTGAAAGTTGTGTTTTAGGCGGGCAGGTCGGAATAGGCGGGCACATAACCATCGGAAGTCATTCACAGATCGGTGCGCAATCCGGAATTATCAGTAACACGCCTGAAGGTTCGGAAGTGATGGGATCGCCAGCGTATTCAATAAAAAACTATTTTAAATCGAGCATCATCATTCCAAAACTGCCCGACATGTATCGCCAAATAAACGCGCTGGAAAAAGAAATCATGGAGCTAAAAAAACAGCTTCCCTGATAAAAGACAACGCTTTTTGCTAAAAAAACCTAACGGGAAGACCAAAACCATACTTTTCGAGGCAAAGTTGTATCTTTGCCGGATTATTCAGTTAAAAAAAATTTTATTGATATAACAAGGTGAAACAAAAAACATTAAAATCCAGCTTTACGCTAAAAGGCCAGGGGCTTCATACAGGTTACAAAATTGAAATAACATTCAATCCTGCGTCCGTTGATTCCGGATACCGGATCAAACGTGTTGACTTGGAGGATCAGCCTGTTATCGAAGCGGTGGCCGAAAATGTTGTCCACACCCAGCGAGGCACGGTTTTGGGGGTAGATAATGTCACCGTCAGTACTGTTGAACATGCATTTTCAACACTTTATGCACTTGGCATAGACAACTGTCTTATCGAAGTGAACGCACCGGAATTTCCCATTCTTGACGGAAGCGCAATAGAATATATTCGTGCTATTGAAAAAGCAGGTATTGTTGAACAGGAAAAAGAGAAAGACTTTTTTGTTGTACGAAAAAAAATTGAAGTCTCCGATCCCGAAACCGGCTCGAAAATCACGTTACTTCCGGATGACGGTTTTGCAATCAATTCCAACATAGAATTCGAATCACAATATATCCCCAATCAATATGCCAGTCTGGAATCGCTGGAGAATTTTGCTACAGAAATTGCACCAGCACGCACGTTTGTTTTTGTTCGTGAAATCCAAAAACTGCGTCAGGCAGGCTTGATCAAAGGCGGAAACCTGGATAATGCTATCGTTATTTACGAAAGAAAGCTCCCTCAGAACGAGTTAGACGAAATAGCTGATGAACTAAACGTTCCACGCATGGATGCAAACCAGCTGGGTTATCTGAATCACCGCGAGTTGGCATTTCCCAACGAACCTGCCCGGCATAAACTGCTCGATATAATCGGAGACATGTCACTGATAGGGAAACCTATAAAAGGACGGCTTATTGCTACACGTCCGGGACATAAAATCAACAATCAACTGGCGAGGCTTATCCGCCGGGAGATAAAAAACAAAAATCAAGCACCGTTTTACGACCCCAACCTCGAACCACTGATGGACATTAATCGTGTCAAACAATTGTTGCCACACCGTTATCCTTTCTTGATGGTGGACAAAGTAATTGAACAAACCGAAAGTTATATAGTAGGCGTAAAGAACATCACCAACGACGAGCCTTATTTCGTCGGCCATTTCCCCGATGAACCGGTTATGCCCGGAGTTTTGCAAGTAGAAGCCATGGCTCAGACAGGAGGGTTGCTTGTGCTTTCCGGACTTGACGAACCTGAAAGATATTCGACTTATTTCCTAAAAATTGATAATGTGAAATTCCGGAGTAAGGTCGTTCCCGGCGATACCATTCTTTTTAAAGTGGAGTTTTCGTCGGAAGTTCGCAGGGGTATCGCCACCATGCGCGGCCTCGCTTTTGTAGGAGACAAAATCGTTTCGGAAGCCGACTTCACCGCTCAAATAATCAAAAACAAGTAATAATCAACAAGTTAAGTTATGAGTAACATATCTTCACTGGCATTTGTTCATCCCGAAGCCAAAATAGGCAGAGACGTTGTCATTGAACCCTTTGCATACATCGACAGAAATGTTGAAATTGATGAAGGAACAGTTGTAATGCCATATGCAACCGTTCTTTTTGGTGCACGTATCGGGAAGAATTGCACCATTTTCCCTCACGCTACCATTTCCGCTGTTCCTCAGGACCTGAAATTCAAGGGTGAAGAATCGTTAGCCATTGTTGGTGACAGAACTTCCGTCCGCGAGTGTGTAACGGTGAATCGAGGCACAGCATCGCGGGGAGAAACAACTGTTGGCAACGACTGCCTGTTGATGGCATACAGTCACGTGGCACACGATTGCGTTTTAAAAGATTTCGTTATCCTGGGAAACGCCACGCAACTGGCCGGAGAAGTAGAAATTGATGATTACGCCATCCTCAGCGGCGGAACACTTGTGCATCAGTTTTCACGAATTGGTGCGCACACGATGATACAGGGTGGCTCCAAAGTTCCGAAAGATATTCCTCCCTATACTATGGTCGGCCGCGAACCGCTTACTTATGTCGGGTTGAATTTTGTTGGGTTACGACGCAGGGGATTTTCAAGTGAAGTGATAAATTCCATCCAGGATGTATACAGGTATCTGTATTTAGCTGGATACAACACCACACAGGCGCTGGAAAGAATTGAGAACGAATTGCCGGAAACGAAAGAGCGAAATCATATCATTGATTTCGTCAAAAATTCGTCCCGCGGAATTATTCGCGGAAATATGGAAGGATAAGAATCGATGAACAACGTTGTTTTTCCGCCGGAATGGTATCCGCAGAGCGGTGTGTTGGTCACCTGGCCTCACGCCGGTACTGACTGGTTCGACACCTTGGAGGAAGTTACGGAATGTTATGTGACGTTTTCGAAAGAAATTCTGAAAAGGGAAAAGCTGCTGGTCGTATGCCCGGAAGAAGACGAGGTTGTGAAATATTTCACGCCTCAAGAACGTAAAAATCTTATTACGTCGGAACTGAAAAGCAACGATACCTGGTCGCGTGACCACGGTGCTATTTCGGTTTTTATCAATGGGAAACCAATGCTTTTCGATTTCGGTTTTAACGGTTGGGGACTTAAGTTTGCCGCCAACCACGACAATCAAATCACACAACATCTTTTCCGTCAAGAAGAATTCAAACCCGAGGTTCAATATACAAGCAAGAAAAGATTTATTCTGGAAGGCGGTTCAATAGAATCGAACGGAAAGGGAACGTTGCTTACCACATCGCAATGCCTGATGGCCCCTAACCGCAATCAGCCAATGATGCTGGAGGAGATTGACGAGTACCTGAAATCAACATTCGGGGTGCATCGGATTTTGTGGCTCAACCACGGTTATTTGGCCGGAGACGACACCGACAGCCACGTGGATACACTTGCCCGATTTTGCGACGAACAGACTATCGCATACGTAAAATGTGACGATAAAACCGACGAGCATTTCGATGAACTCAAGCGTATGGAAAATGAACTGGGATCGTTCAAAACCACCGAAGGGAAGCCTTACAGGTTAATTCCGCTACCCATGGCGGACGCTGTGTATCATGACGGCTATAGACTTCCCGCCACTTACGCCAATTTTCTGATTATCAACGATGCTGTTTTAATGCCTACTTATGCATCCGCAAAAGACGAAACGGCAAGAATACAGCTACAGAAAGCTTTCCCCGACCGTGAAATAATCGGCGTCGATTCTCTGCCTTTGATCAAGCAACACGGCTCACTCCACTGTGTAACGATGCAATTTCCGAAAGGTTTTATTTGATTTAGGATTTACTATTCTTCCGCCGGCGCCAGGCGGATTTTTTCTACCAACCAGACAACATATGAAAATCGGAATAATACAACAAGCCAACACGACAGACAGAAACGAGAACGTTTCGCGATTGCAGTCAAAAATCCGCGACCTGGCATCGAAAGGAGCAGACCTAATTGTGTTACAGGAGTTGCATAACGGACTGTACTTTTGTCAGACCGAAGAGACGGGTATATTCGACCAGGCAGAGACCATTCCGGGCCCTTCCACCCATTCATTTGGCCAACTGGCAAAAGAGCTGGGAGTGGTTATCCTGTTATCTCTTTTCGAAAAACGGGCTCCTGGGCTGTATCACAATACAGCTGTGGTCATTGAAAAAGATGGAACAATAGCCGGAAAATACCGCAAAATGCATATACCCGACGATCCGGCCTATTACGAAAAATTTTATTTCGCTCCCGGCGACATGGGTTTTAACCCCATAGATACATCGGTGGGAAAACTTGGTGTGCTGGTCTGCTGGGACCAATGGTATCCCGAGGCTGCCCGAATGATGGCTTTAGCGGGAGCAGAAGTGCTCATCTACCCCACCGCTATCGGCTATGAGTCCTCCGATACCGAAGACGAAAAGAATCGTCAACGTGAAGCGTGGATTACTGTTCAGCGCGGGCACGCCGTAGCAAACGGCATTCCGGTCATTGCAGCAAGGCGAATTCCTATTTCAGGCAGCGGAAGAAGAAACGACTCAAGTTGTAGAAATTGATAAAACCCGTACCGAAAACGTCCGTCGCTGGTGGCCTTTCTTTCGCGATCGCCGTATCGACGAGTACGGGGAGTTGACGCGACGATTCAGGGATTAACTCCCTGACTTTTTATCCAGATTGCGCTTTAGCGCAGCCAGGAAATCCTGCGTATTCAGGTATTTTCCATTTGTATCATCACCATAAACCAACATTGCCAGGTCTTTGGTCATCTCTCCGTTCTCAACGGTTGCCACGCACACCTGTTCCAGTTTTTGGCAGAAATCGATAAGCTCTTGGTTGCCATCAAGTTTTCCGCGGTGTTCCAAGCCGCGCGTCCACGCAAAAACTGATGCTGACGATAATGGCGCGTAACCGTCCCGTGTGCTGCTTCAGCTTCCACAGTACGCCCATCGGGCGTTACCAAAACCGACGACATCATTCCCAACGATCCGAAACCCTGTGCTACGGTGTCCGACTGTACATCCCCGTCGTAATTCTTACAGGCCCACACAAAGCCGCCGTTCCACTTCATCGCTGATGCCACCATGTCATCGATCAGACGGTGTTCATAGGTAATTCCGGCTTCCTGGAACAACACCCTGAACTCATTTTCGTACACTTCCTGGAAAATATCCTTGAAGCGACCATCGTATGCTTTCAAAATGGTATTTTTGGTCGACATGTAGAGCGGATATTTTTTGGTCAGCGCCATTTGAAACGACGAACGGGCAAATCCATAAATTGATTCATCGGTATTGAACATGGCCATGGCCACGCCGTCTCCTTTGAAATCATAAACCTCCCACTCCTGTACTTCTCCGTTTTCAGCGGTGAAAGTCAGCTTCAGCCTGCCTTTTCCTTTAACGACCTTATCCGTGGCACGATACTGGTCACCGAACGCATGACGCCCGATAATGATCGGTTGCGTCCATCCCGGAACGTACCGGGGGACATTGGAGCAAATGATGGGTTCACGAAAAACTGTTCCTCCCACGATGTTCCGGATGGTTCCGTTGGGAGATTTCCACATATGCTTCAGTCCAAACTCTTTAACCCGCACTTCATCGGGTGTGATGGTCGCACACTTGATGCCCACGTTATATTTTTTGATAGCTTCTGCGGCATCAACCGTAACCTGGTCATGGGTGGCATCCCGGTTCTGAATGCTCAGATCATAATATTTTATATCCACATCGAGGTACGGCAATATCAACTGCTGCTTGATAAATGACCAGATAATCCGGGTCATCTCATCGCCGTCGAGTTCCACGACAGGGTTTTGTACTTTTATCTTCGTCATCTTACATCCTGTCTTTCATCGGTATAAAATCCTGTAACGGACGCACGTTCTTGTATGCCGGACGAATAATTCTTTTGCTGGAGAAATTCAGTTCTTCAATACGGTGCGCTGTCCAGCCCACGATACGCGCCATAGCGAAAATCGGCGTAAACACTTCTTCGGGAAGTCCGATGGCATCATAGACAAAACCGGAATAATAATCCACATTGATGCACGTACGTTGTTTAGCACCTTGTTTTTTGTAGTTAAGGAATACTTCCACGCCACGCTCTTCGATCAACTCCATAAATGCGAACTCCTCTTCACGTCCCTTTTCTCTCGCCAGCTCGCGCGCCATCTCCTTAAGCAATCCTGCGCGGGGGTCGCTAACAGTGTAGACGGCATGTCCTATACCGTAAATAAGCCCCGTTTTGTCGTATGCTTCTTTGTTCAGTACTCGGGTAAGGTAAGCATCTATTTCGCCGACATCTTTCCAGTCTTGAATATTTTTCTTCATGTCGGCAAGCATACCGTTTACTTTTACGTTTGCTCCACCGTGAAGCGGTCCTTTCAGGGACCCGATCCCGGCCGCAACTGCCGAATAGGTATCGGTCTCCGTAGAGCTGGTCACACGTACCGAAAAAGTAGAGTTGTTTCCCCCACCGTGATCGGCATGCAGAATAAGTGCGAGATCGAGAATTTTCACATCCAGTTCGGTATATTTCCCGGGGCCTTTCATCATATAAAGGAAGTTTTCGGCAACCGAATAATTTTCATAGGGATGACGGACGTGTAATGAACGTCCCTGCTGGTCATGCCGCAGCACTTGATAAGCCAGAGCAATAATGGTTGGAAATTTAGCTATCAGATTGATCGATTGATGAATCAGGTTATTCGGGGAAATATCGTCGGGATCCTGGTCATACGTATAAAGTTCCAGTACACTCCGTGCCAGGATATTCATGATGTTCTTCCCTTGCAACGACAAGATGTTCATTGTTGCCGTATGATTAAGGGGCATGGTCTGCGCTAAAAGACTTGAAAAAGCCTGTAGGTTCTCTTTGTTCGGTAATTTTCCCGATAAGAGCAGGTACGCCGTTTCTTCAAATCCAAGACGATTGTCTGCCTGAATACCGTGTACCAGGTCTTCCACATCGATACCCCTGTAAAACAGCTTACCCGGGATAGGCTTCAGGGTCCCGTCTTCCTGGCGCTCATAGCCAACTACATCGCCTACCCGGGTAAGCCCGGCAAGCACACCGGAGTGATCTTCGTTACGAAGTCCGCGCTTCACACCCATTTTGGTAAAAAGATCCTTATCAATATTGCTGGTTACCGCTATTGAGTCTGATAGCACCTTGATTAACTGCCTGTTATCCATCATTATTACTATTTAAATTTATTGATTTTATTGTGTTTCGGTTATTTCTTTAATTGTAACAGCATTTTGCCTGTTTTTGTTTGAACAACCGACTGATTAAAGTGAATTTATTACTTCTGATGCAAACTCCGAAGTGGATAATGCCTTTCCGTTTTCCATAAACCGGGCCAGGTCGGATGTGGCGTATCCTTTCTCAAACAGGTCTTCCAGCGATTTTGTGATAAGGCTGCCCGCTTCGTGCCAGCCAATATATTCCAGCATCATTACGCCCGAAAGTAACATCGAACAAGGGTTCGACTTGTTCTTACCTGCAATATCGGGTGCCGTTCCGTGCGTAGCTTCAAAAATGGCATGTCCCGTCAGGTAATTGATGTTTGCCCCGGGAGCGATACCGATACCGCCAACCATCGCAGCAAGTTGATCGGAGATATAATCACCGTTCAGGTTCAGCGTAGCTACCACAGCATATTCTTCGGGTTTCAACAGTGTGTTTTGCAAGAAAGCATCGGCAATAACGTCTTTAATGAAAATTTTCCCGTTTTCCATTGCCTCGTTATAAGCTGCAACGGCTTCTTCCAGACCTCGTTCGGTTTTTATTTTGTTGAAAATATTTTCCGTGAAAACCTGATCGGCAAATTCTCTTTCGGCGAGTGCATATCCCCACTTTTTGAACCCCCCTTCGGTGAACTTCATGATGTTCCCCTTGTGAACCAGGGTAACCGATGGCAGTCTGTTCCTGATAGCATACTCAATGGCTGAACGCACCAGGCGCTCGGTGCCTTCCACCGACACGGGTTTGACTCCTATGGAGGTGGTTTCGGGAAAGCGGATCTTGGCAACACCCATCTCCTCTTTCAGGAATTTCAGCACTTTTTCCACTTCGGGAGTTCCGGCATTCCATTCGATTCCGGCATAGATATCTTCCGTGTTTTCCCTGAAAATGGTGACACGAACCTTTTCTGGATGTAGCAGGGGGGTTGCCACTCCTTTGAACCAGCGTACCGGTCGCAGACAGACGTACAGATCGAGTTCCTGGCGTAACGCCACGTTCAGGGAACGAATTCCCTCACCAACGGGTGTGGTGAGCGGCCCTTTGATTCCTACCCGATACTTCCGGAAAGCCTCCACGGTCTCCGCGGGGAGCCAAGTCCCAAGCTTGTTGTAGGCTTTTTCGCCTGCGAGGACTTCTTTCCATTCAATTTTCCGCTTTCCGTTGTAGGATTTCTCTATTGCTTTATCGATGATTTTCCTGACGGAAGCCGTGATCTCTTTTCCGATGCCGTCACCCTCGATAAAGGGAATGACGGGGTTGTCGGGAAAGGACGAAAGTGTTATCTTCTGAGGGTTATCCATCTTATCAAACTGTTTATTTCATCCCGTTCAATGCACTGCCGGCCTTGAACCAGCCAATCTGCTGTTCGTTGTAGGTGTGTGCAGCTTCAAATTCATCTGTAGAGCCATCGGTGTGATGAAGAACAACTTTCAGGTTTTTTCCGGGGGCAAAGCCGTTTAGCCCGACGATGCTGATTCTGTCTCTTTCCTGCACTTTGTTGTAATCCTCCTTATCGACAAACGTAAGCGCAAGCATCCCCTGTTTTTTGAGGTTTGTTTCGTGGATACGGGCAAACGACTTTACCAGAATCACTTTCACGTTCAGGTGACGGGGTTCCATGGCTGCATGTTCGCGGCTGCTGCCTTCACCGTAGTTTTCCTCGGCAACCACGACAGACCCCAGTCCTTCCGCCTTGAATTTTCGGGCCAGCGCGGGAATCTCCGCGTATTGCAACGTTATAGGATCAAGTGTTTTATTGGTCTCGTCGTTGAATGCATTTACGGCACCGATAAGCATATTGTCGGAAATATTGTCCAAATGTCCGCGGAATCGAAGCCAGGGACCGGCCATCGAAATATGGTCGGTTGTACATTTTCCTTTTACTTTTATCAAAAGTGGAAGTTCTTCGTAATCCCTGCCATCCCACGCCTCAAAAGGTTCCAGTTTCTGTAAACGGTTCGAATGCGGATTGATGATTACCTCTATTTTACTGCCGTCTTTCGATGGAGGCAGGTAACCGGCATCTTCCACCGCAAAGCCTTTCGGGGGCATCTCAAACCCAACGGGTTCGGCAAGTTTCACTTGTTGCCCGTGGGAGTTGATGAGCGTGTCCTTAAGCGGATTAAATGTTAAATCCCCGGCAATGGTGAGCGCTGCGACCAGTTCCGGCGAAGTTACAAAAGCATGCGTATTGGGATTTCCGTCGTTGCGTTTGGCAAAATTCCGGTTGAATGAAGTAACGATCGAGTTTGAACGTTCCGATTTCTCGTCGGTGCGTTTCCATTGTCCGATGCACGGGCCGCAGGCGTTCGCCATAATTACCGCTCCCGCATCTTCGAATTCCTGTAAGATTCCGTCACGTTCTGCGGTATACCTGACCTGTTCCGACCCGGGATTAATAATGAATTTTGCGTTTACACTTAACCCTTCTTCCTTGGCTTTTCTGACGATATGCGCAGCCCGCGTAAGGTCTTCGTACGACGAATTGGTACAGGAACCGATCAATCCCACTTCCATTTTCCGGGGATAACCCTTCTCTTTCACTACTTTGGCAAATTCGGAAATAGGGAAAGCGGCATCGGGAGTGAACGGGCCGTTGATGTGCGGCTCCAATTCCGAAAGATTGATCTCTATCACCTGGTCGTAATAAGCCTCAGGGTTGTTGGCTGTTTCAGGATCGGCCTGAAGGTAAGGGAAAATTTTTCGGGCCTCATCGGCCACTTCCTTCCTGCCTGTCCCTTCGAGATAGGCAGCCGATTTTTCATCGAACGGAAAAATGGAGGTAGTTGCCCCTACTTCGGCTCCCATATTACAAATAGTACCTTTTCCGGTCGCAGAAAGTGTTGAAGTCCCTTCACCGAAATACTCGATGATGGCGTTTGTACCTCCTTTTACGGTCAGGATACCGGCAAGCTTGAGGATCACGTCTTTCGGCGATGCCCAGCCCGACAATCTCCCGGTCAGCTTCACGCCGATAAGTTTCGGCATTTTCAACTCCCACGGCAATCCGGCCATAACATCCACGGCATCAGCTCCTCCAACACCTATAGCAATCATTCCCAAGCCACCTGCGTTGGGCGTATGCGAATCGGTACCCACCATCATCCCTCCCGGGAAAGCATAATTTTCAAGTACAACTTGGTGAATAATTCCTGCTCCCGGCTTCCAAAAACCGATTCCATACTTGTTGGAAACATCGCGCAGGAAGTTAAACACCTCCTCGTTGGTAACCTTTGCTGTATGTAAGTCGGTTTCCGCATTTTTATATGCCTGAATCAAGTGATCGCAGTGTACTGTTGACGGTACGGCAACGTTTTTCCGGCCCGAGTTCATCAATTGCAATAATGCCATTTGCGCAGTTGCATCCTGCATGGCTACCCTGTCGGGAGCAAAATTAACGTAATCTTCTGCGCGCTTGAATTTTTCCAGCGTTACTCCAGGCGAAAGGTGTGCAAATAAAATTTTTTCTGTTAACGTTAACGGACGGCCTAATTTCTGTTTTGCCTGCGTTATTTTTTTGGGAAGCTGACCGTATACCTCACGGATCATGTCGATATCAAAAATCATAGAAATAAAATGGGTATAATGTGATTTATAATGCGATGACTGGCGTTTCAACAATTTAAGGTACGAAATGTTCGAAACAGGCGTCAAAAAAATCAAAACAGTTTCTAACTGAATATTTCACAGATTTTTTGTATTTTCGTGTCGTTCATTGCATCATTAAAATAAAAATAAGAAACCATGCAATCAAATCAAGATGACAAACAGCCGGTTAGCTTGCCTGAAAACGCTTACTCAGAGCTTAAGAAAGGTGAGGAGTACAAACCGGTATTACCTGCAGACAAGGCTATCAAAGAAATCACACCCTGGTCTGTAGGAATGGGATTACTGATGGCCATAATCTTTTCAGCAGCGGCAGCCTATTCCGGATTGAAAATCGGACAGGTTTTTGAAGCAGCCATTCCTATTTCCATTATAGCCGTAGGCGCGTCGGCAGCTTTGCGAAAAAAGAACGCACTGGGGCAAAACGTAATTATCCAATCCATCGGAGCTTCATCGGGAGTGATCGTTGCCGGGGCTGTTTTTACCATTCCGGGACTCTACATTCTGCAGGCCAAGTATCCTGAGATTCAGGTGGACTTCTGGCAGATTTTCTTTTCATCGCTCTTCGGTGGATTTTTGGGAATACTGTTTCTTATCCCTTTCAGAAAATACTTTGTAAAAGAGATGCACGGCAAGTTGCCGTTTCCTGAAGCTACGGCGACAACCGAAATTCTGATGACAGGCGAGCAAGGAGGCAATCAGGCCAAACTGCTGGTAACAAGTGGTTTGATCGGAGGACTGTTCGACTTCTGCTTTTCGGCCTTGCGCTTGTGGAGCGAAGAGATATCCACACGCATCATTCCTGCCGGGGCCCTGCTGGCTGAAAAGTTCAAAATGGTACTGAAGTTCAACGTCAGCGCACTTATTTTCAGTTTCGGCTATCTGGTAGGATTACGTTACGCCCTTATCATTACGGTTGGGTCTTTACTTTCTTGGCTTGTCCTCATACCCCTGGTAAACGAGATCGGAGCCTTGGCGGCAGCAAACGGAGGAATGAACCCGTTCGCGGCAATGTCTGCAGAAGAAATTTTTGCCGCCTATGTACGTCCGATAGGTATCGGCGCCATTGCCATGGCGGGGATTATCGGAATTATCAAATCGTCGGGAGTTATCGGAAACGCTTTTAAACTGGCCGTGGGAAGTAAAAAAGGAAAAATCCACGACAGGGAACTCAGGGGAGAACGCACGCAACGCGATCTGAAGATGTCGTTTGTCATGTTGTTCCTGTTTTTGACACTTGTTGCTGTTTTCATATTCCTGCTCGCCGGCGTTAAGGTCACTCTTGTTCAGGCTATTGTAGCGCTGATCACCATAACCGTCATCTCGTTCCTGTTCACTACGGTTGCTGCCAATGCCATTGCCATTGTAGGAACCAATCCCGTTTCGGGAATGACGCTGATGACCCTGATCCTTTCATCGGTAATCCTTGTTGCCGTAGGGTTGAAAGGATGGCAGGGAATGGTCAGCGGGCTGATTATCGGAGGTATTGTCTGTACCGCACTTTCGATGGCAGGCGGTTTCGTGACCGACCTGAAAATCGGGTACTGGATTGGGACAACTCCTGCCAAACAGGAATCGTTTAAGTTCCTGGGAACGCTGGTTTCCGCCGCTACCGTCGGAGCCGTAATATTTATTCTAAACGAGGCGTACGGATTTGTCGCAACTGAAACGCACACCAACCCGATGGTGGCACCGCAGGCCAACGCCATGGCCGCCATTATCGAACCCTTGATGTCCGGTTCGGGTGTTAGTTGGATGTTGCTGGGAATCGGCGCGGTCATCTCTATTCTTATCAACTGGCTGAACATATCCCCGTTGGCGTTTGCGCTCGGGATGTTTATCCCGCTACCGTTAAACACACCGCTTGTAGTGGGGGGATTACTCAACCACTGGATCAGCAAACGTTCAAAAGATCCGGTGCTCAACAATGCCCGCCACCAACGTGCGATACTTATTGCATCGGGTTTTATAGCGGGTGCTGCACTGTTCGGCGTTATCGGCGCACTGGTCATTTTTGTTACCGGCAACGGGAATGCACTCAACTTGCGTATTTGGGAAGACCCGCACGGCACAGGAGCTCAGGTTACTGCCTTGATCGCTTTCACCGCGCTGATCACTTATTTTGTCTGGGAAGCCATGAGGGCGAAGAAATGAACTGAAATAAAGAACAAACAATGAAAAAAATTCTTTTTTGTGTGACGGCAGCCGTGCTGGCTGTTGCCTGCACACAACAAAAACAAGGTATAAAAACCGATGAATCCGATTACACCAAGTACGTGAATCCGTTCATCGGGACCGCTTTTACCGGACACACATTCCCTGGAGCAACCTATCCCCTGGGAATGATTCAGGCCGGACCGCAAACCGGCAATTTTTCGTGGGCATACTGCTCGGGATACTTCTACGAGGATTCGCTGATTCAGGGATTTACACAAAACCGATTGAACGGAACCGGATGCGTAGACCTGGGAGATTTGCTGGTACAGCCGTTTTCGGGAGAGAAGCGGGATAGTTTTGACAGCCGTTTCGACAAAGCTACGGAAAAAGCTTCGCCCGGATATTATGCCGTACAACTTTCGGATAACGAAGTGAACGTAGAGATTACGGCGTCGCCACACGTTGCTTTTCACAAATATGCTTTTCCTAAAGGGAAAGCGGCCAATATCCTCGCCGATTTTCAAAGCGGACTGGTGTGGCAGGACGCTCGTTTTCACACACACGTGCTTGATAATGAAGTAACCTTCGAAAGTGACCGGGTAATTTCAGGTTTTACGAGACGGACGGAATGGGTGGAACGGATTTATTACTTTGTAATCGAATTTGACAAACCAGTTGTAACCAAAGAAGAACTTCCAAAACGTAGTCCGCTTGAAAAATCGTCACGCTATGTTCTTACTTTCGACATGCACGATGCCGATACGCTGAACATGAAAATTGGGATGTCGTCTGCAAGCGTGGAAGGAGCAAAAGCCAACCTGGCAGCCGAAGTTCCAGGCTGGAATTTCGAATCGGTGCTGCAGGATGCAAAAAAAGGATGGAACAGTTACCTGGCAAAAGTAAAAATAGAGGGGTCGGAAGACGATAAAGTGAACTTCTATACATCGATGTATCACCTGTATATTCAACCTAACAACATTGCCGATGTGGATGGAAAGTATACGGGTCCGAGCCGTAAAGTGTCGCAATCACCCAACGGAAAATACTATTCCACGTGGTCGCAGTGGGATACTTTCCGGGCAGCCTTTCCCATGTATACCATCCTCACCCCTGAACTTATACCCGATTTTGTGAACTCAATGCTCGACTACAGCGAGCAGCAGGGGCATCTGCCTATCTGGTCGTTGTGGGGACAGGAAACGTATACCATGATCGGGAACCATTCTGTTCCGATGATTGTGGATGCTTACCTGAAAGGGTTTACGGGATTCGATGCCGAACGTGCCTATAACGAAATAAAGAAATCCATTACCGAAAGTAAACACTATAAGTCTGATTGGGATATATACGACAAATTCGGATATTATCCGTATGATCTGATCAAGGTAGAATCGGTTTCCCGCACACTCGAATGTGGATTCGACGACTATTGCATGGCTGTTTTTGCGGAAAAACTGGGCAAAACGGAGGATGCTGCTTTTTTCAGAAAACGGGCCGATTATTACAAGAATCACTACGACAAGGCGACTCAATCCATGCGCCCTAAAGATTCAAAGGGGGAATGGCTTACGCCTTTCGATCCGTATGCCCTGGCACACGCAGATTCAAATGTCGGCGGCCATTACACCGAAGGAAACGCCCTCCAATACACGTGGCATGTGATGCAAGATATTCCGGGATTAATTGAATGGATGGGCGGAAAGGAAAAAGCAGGTGAAGTGCTGGATTACCTGTTCAACACCGAGCAGGAATCGACCGGAACGCTATCGGACGTAACGGGGCTTATCGGACAATATGCACACGGAAACGAGCCGAGCCATCACGTGGCCTACATTTACTCCTACCTCGACCGCCCCGGAGAAACGCAACGCCTTGTACGGCAGATCTGCACCGATTTTTACAAGAACAAACCCGACGGACTTATCGGGAACGATGATTGCGGGCAAATGTCGGCCTGGTATATGTTTTCTGCTCTTGGCTTTTATCCGGTAAACCCCGTAAGCGGCGAGTTTGTGCTGGGCGCCCCGCAAGTTCCATCGGCAAGCATCAACGTAGGCAACGGCAAGTGGTTTACGATGGAAGCCAAAAACCTGTCGAAAGAAAACCTCTACGTCGAAAAAGTGGAGCTCAACGGAAAGCCGTACGGAAAGAGAACAATTGGGTATAAAGACATAATTGACGGAAGTTCGTTGGTATTTTATATGACAAGTGAAGTTATGGAGTAATCAGCAACACCTCTCCATTTCGCAGTCTTCATCGGGTGTTTCAAACTCGATGGTGGAATGTTGTACATTCAGTGAGAACAGTCTCTTCCGGATCTCTTCTTTCAGACTATGCAGTTCAGTCATCGGCAATGGTGCTGAAAGCACCACGTGAATGGTCAGCACATTGTATTCACCGTCCACCGACCAGACATGGAGATCGTGAACATTTCGTACGTTCACCAGCGCCGTAACCGTTTTTTCAATCTCATCGATGTTAATCAAATCGGGGCTGCCTTGCAGGATAATCCGCAAACTCTGGCGAATATTCCGGTACACGTTGAAAAGGATAAACACCGAAATAGCAATGGAAAGCAGCGGATCAATAAACGGCGCGTCCACGAAATACATGACGCCGGCGCCAAGAAGAACGGCAAGCCATCCCAGCACATCTTCAAGCAGATGCAACGAGACTACTTTCTCGTTCAATGAGCGTCCTCGACGCAGCTTCAGCACTGCTACACCGTTCACCACAACGCCCAACACGGCAAGCAGAAGCATCCCCTTTACATCGGGCTGTTGCGGATTGAACAGCCGGGGAATGGCATTCATTAAAATCATTACGCTGCCCAACGTCAATATCACTGAGTTGATGATGGCACCCATCAGGGAAAAACGCTTATAGCCGTAGGTGTAATTCCTGGTACGCGGACGTTTGGCAATTTTCTGAAAGTACCACGACAAGCCCAGTGAAAAGCTGTCGCCCAAATCATGTACAGCATCAGACAGGATAGCGACACTGTTTGTCAGTATGCCACCCACGATCTCAATCACCGTAAAAAGGAGATTAAGAAAAAAAGCCACCCGGATATTCTTGACATCCTCGTTATAATGGGTATGATTATGGTCGTGCATTTACTTTTCGAATGAACTATCTGATATAACATAAGGACATTTTTTTTGTTCATAAAACACAACAATCAATAATAAATCATACATTTGTAGCAGTTTAAATTGTTTTCAGTTTGCATTTTCTGTGGAATCCTGTAGTTTTAATTAGTTGGTGTTAACAAAAAAGATAAACAGATGAAATTATTAAGTCCCTTTTTACTGATAGGGCTCGCTTTGATTTTAAACTTTTGCAGCAACCCGTCAGATGACGGAAACAGAAACACTGTACTGGCTGAACAGTCGAAAGCCATAGCAACTGAACCGGCCATGTACGACGAAGCCGACCCCAACAACATAGGAACAGAAACAATCTACGAACGCAAACTCACAAAAAACGGCTCCATCCGCTTTGAAACCTCCAACCTGGATAAGACCAAACAACTCATCACAAATGCTGTTGCTTCGTTGAACGGATATATTTCCAACGATAACACTTCGGAATCGGACAACCGCACAGAAAATTCACTCATCGTTCGGATCCCAGCCGACAAGGCCGATTCACTCATCACGGTTATCGAAAGTAACGCATCCAAAATCGATTACAAGAGCATCGACGTACAAGATGTCACGGAACAATTTATCGATCTCGATACTCGGGTGAGAACCAAAAAAGAAGTAGAAACCCGTTACAGGGAACTACTTGCCCGCGCTACTTCTGTAGAAGAAATGCTAAAGATCGAAGAACAAATCGGCAATATCCGCACCGAAATTGAATCGGCGGAAGGGCGGTTGCGATACCTGTCCAATCAGGTGCAATACAGCACGCTAAACGTAACTTTTTACGAAAAAAACTCAGATTTCGGCTTTTGGAAAAAAATGGGTAACGCTTTCAGTAACGGATGGAACAGCTTGTTGTGGCTGTTTGTTGGGATAGCCAACCTGTGGGCGATAATTCTTTTAATCGCAACGGTTGTTGTAGCTATAGCGCACCTTACAAAAAGAAAAAGAGGTGGAAAACAACCGCCACATCCAAAATAATATTCTAAAAACAGGGGAAAACGGAGACTCCGGTTTAAAACCGCATCGCCCCTGTTCAAAACTAACCACCTACTCTATAAACAAATAAATTCCACAACAATGAAAAACCGGAATTATATCCTTTCAATAGTTGCTGCAGCCTTAATGACCGCCTGTAGCTCTTCGGAAAAAGAAACTGTTATGATGAAACAATCTGATTTTCCCGCACCACCGGTAGCGGAAGTAATTCCCGACACATTCTCTAATTTCGGGCAAACGCGTATCGATAACTATTATTGGCTGAAGGATAAAAACAACCCGAAAGTGATCGATTACCTGAAAGCGGAAAATGCTTATACCGATACGGTTATGGCATCGACAAAAGTGTTGCAACAAACCATTTACGATGAAATTATCGACCGGATAAAAGAGGACGATGAAAGTTACCCATCGTTTTCCGACGGTTATTATTACTACAGCCGCACCGAAAAAGGGAAACAATACCGGACCTATTGCCGGCGCAAAAGCACAATGGATGCGCCCGAAGAAATTATTTTCGACGTCAATGAAATGGCAAAAGGGAGGCCTGCATATATTTTCCGGGGATACTCCGTCAGCCCCGACAATAGCAAAGCAGCCTATTTCTACAACGAAACCGGTTCGTATGCGGAATTTATTATGAAAGTGAAAGACCTTGCTTCGGGCAAGGATATTGGATTTACGGTCAACGGTGCTACTTCCGTGGCCTGGGCAAACGATAACCAAACACTCTTTTACGGTGTTGTTGACCACACGTTACGCTCTTACCGCATTTTACGCCAGGTGCTGGATGCTTTCAGAGCCGACCTGGTATACGAAGAAACAGACGCACGGTTCTCCACTTACGTTTCGGGGAGCAAGACCAAACAATACATTTTTATTTCATCGGCAAGTTCCACTACCGCCGACGAACGATATATCCCCGCAGATAAACCGCTCGAACAGTTCAAGATGTTCCTGCCTCGTGCCCAGGATGTAGAATACTCGGTTTATCCGCACAAGGATAAGTTTTTTGTCCGATACAAAGACAAAGAAAACCTGAACGGAAAAATCTACGAAACACCGTTGACAAACCATGAAGACCGCAGCACGTGGAAAGAGTTTCTGGCACACGACAAGAATGTCCGGATCGAAGGTATCGATATCCTGAGAGATTACGTGACAATCGAACTGCGAAGAAACGGCTTGAATGAGATTATCGCGAAACCGACCTCAGGCACAGGGGAAATTAAGACCATCACATTTCCCGAACCGGTTTATTCGGCAGAATTAAACGGAAATCCGGAATACGATGCCGACAATTTCCGTTACTCCTATACATCACTCAACCGTCCAGGCACACTGTACGAGTACAATATCACTACAGGCGAAACGGTAAAACTCAAAGAACAGGAAATCCCTTCGGGCTTCAATCCCGACGATTATACAGTTGAACGTCTTTGGGCAACGGCTCAGGATGGAGTGAAAGTACCCATGGCCATCGTGTACAAGAAAGGATTAAGAAAAGACGGAACCAACCCTGCACTGGTCTACTCCTACGGGAGCTACGGGAGCAGCTCCGATGTGTCTTTCAGTGCAAGTCTGTACAGCCTTATCGACCGCGGCTTCGTGTATGCGCTGGCTCAGGTACGTGGGGGAAGTGACCTTGGCGAACAATGGTACGAGAGAGGTAAATTGCTCCACAAGAAAAACACGTTTACCGATTTTATCGCATGCAGCGAACTGCTGATCAATAAAAAATACACATCGGCAAATAAACTTGCGGCGATGGGCGGCAGCGCAGGCGGACTGTTGATGGGGGCTGTAATGAATATGCGTTCCGATCTGTATCAAACCGTCGTGGCACAAGTGCCTTTTATTGACGTTATCAATACTATGCTGGATGAAACACTTCCACTCACAACAAGCGAATACGAGGAATGGGGCAATCCCAACGAAGAAGAGTATTACAACTACATGCTCTCCTACTCGCCTTACGACAATATTAAAGCGCAAAACTATCCCAACATGCTCATTACGGGCGGTATCAACGACTCGCAAGTGCTTTTTCACGAACCCACCAAATATGTTGCCAGACTCCGTGCCCTAAAAACCGATGACAACCTCGTACTGCTACACATGAATATGGATTCGGGGCATGGCGGCGCCACAGGACGTTACGACGGGATTAAAGACACGGCTTTTGAGTTCGCTTTTATTTTGAACAGGGTCGGAATTGAGAAGTAGGATGTTAAACCAAATCTACGGCTAAACTGTTAACTGCTCATGATAAAGATAAAACGCATTTACGACTCTTCAGGGGATGACGATGGTTATCGTATTTTAGTCGATCGTCTCTGGCCACGCGGCCTATCGAAGGAAAGCGCCCGGGTTGATGTGTGGATGAAAGAAATCGCTCCATCTTCCGCTTTACGGAAATGGTTCTGTCACGACACGGAAAAGTGGGAAGAATTCATTAAACTCTACACCCACGAGCTCTCTGGGAACAGGCAGATGCTTTTGGAAATAAAGCGATTGGAAAAAGAACACAAGACAGTGACGCTTCTCTACGCGTCCAAAGACACAGAGCATAATCAGGCGCGCGTACTGTACCGGGTATTGGAGGAAACATAGGTCAAAACGCTGCTATCCAGCCCCGTTCAGGAGGTGCTCAAGCAGAATTTTCACCCCTATCGTAATTAGGATGATGCCGCCCAACATTTCGATATTGAGTCGTAGTCTCCGACCAAATCGCACTCCTATAAATATCCCCGAAAAGGCGAAGAGCAAGGTAACCACACCAATGGTTATCGTCGCTGTTGATATGGTTCCCGGATAAGAAACAAAAACCAGACCGGTGGCCATCGCATCTATACTGGTAGCAAAAGCCAGTACAGCTACTTTTTTCCAATCAACAACCCTGTCTTCCTGACAATCGCAAGCCAGACATTCTCCGTCAGGTTGGACGGAAAAACTTTCGCATATCATTTTTGCTCCGATGATTGAAAGAATAAAAAACGCTAACCAATGGTCGAAATTCCGTATCCATGAGGCAAAACTTATTCCGAGAGCATATCCTACAAATGGCATCAGCCCTTGAAACAATCCAAAAACAGCAGCTATTTTTATTGACCGCCACGGATAAAAGCGCTGCCGGCACATTCCTTTGCCGACACAAACGGCAAAGGAATCCATAGCCAGGCCAATAGCGATAAGCATTATCGAAATATAATCCACAATTATTTTTCAAAAAACGCACAAAGGTAAGGGATTTTCGGGAACAATCCGAGAAAATTTTGATGAACACTCGCCAATCCCAAATTTTATGCTATTTTTGCTTTCTCTCCTGATTAACAAAAAATGTCCTATGAAAAATAGAAATTTGTTCTTACTGCTGGGTTTTATCCTAATAATGATTCAGGTTGCTCACTCCTGCAAAAATATGCCACGGACGACTCAGGTTCGCGATGCCGCATCAAACTACCGCATGTTTTGTGCCGGATGCCACGGTGACAATTTAGAGAAATTTACCGCCAAGCAATGGATGGAGGAAGAGGGAACTTTATCTGTAGAACAGAGCATCAGTAACGGGATTTTAGATATCGGGATGCCCGCTTTTGCAAAAACTTTTTCCGATAAGGAAATAAAAGAGCTCGCCGCTTACGTTAAAAAAGGAATTCCTTCCGACAGGACCTTGCTCAAGCCGGCGGTAACGGCTAATGGGATCGTCAAATCTGAAAAATACAATTTTGTGATCGACACCGTAGTTACCGGATTGGAGGTTCCCTGGGGGTTGGCTTTTCTGCCCAACGGCGATCTGCTGATTTCGGAACGAAAAGGGACGCTGCACACATTCTCCAATGGGAAACTATCTGCACCAATTCATGGGTTGCCGCCTATTATGGCTTTTGGTCAAGGCGGATTGATGGACCTGGCTCTTCATCCCGATTACGATAAAAACGGCTGGATCTACATTTCCTATTCGGCTCTCGACACAACGAGTGAAAAAAGAATTGGATCCACCGGAGTAATGCGCGCTCGTTTAAACGGAAATCAATTGACGGATCAGGAGATCCTTTTCATAGGATCACCGCCCACCGATCGTGGACATCACTGGGGATGCAAACTGGCGTTCGATGGAAAAGGCTATCTGTTTTTTGGAGTAGGTGAGCGGGGGCAACATTTCGATTTTCCGCAGAAACTCGACAATACAAACGGAAAGATACACCGCATTCACGACGATGGAAGAATACCGGCCGACAATCCTTTTGTAAACACTACCGGAGCCATTAAATCCATTTACAGTTACGGCCATCGCAATCCGCAGGGAACGATTGTCCACCCCATAACAGGGGATGTGTGGGAAACCGAACACGGTCCGATGGGTGGCGACGAACTGAACCTGATAAAGCCTGGAATAAACTACGGCTGGCCTGTCATTTCCTACGGAATCAACTACGACGGGACGATTCTTACCGAACTGACGGAGAAAGATGGAATGGAACAGCCGGTTTTCCAATGGACACCATCCATCGCCCCCTGCGGAATGACGGTTGTCACCGGTAACCGGTTTAAAAAATGGGAAAATAACATATTGGTCGGTTCACTTCGGTTCGATTACATCGAACGGATGGTGTTGGAAGGGCAAACAGTTACCCACACCGAAAAATTGGCGGAAGGCATAGGCCGGATAAGAAACGTGGTCATGAGTCCCGACGGGTTAGTTTATGTAGGTTTGGAAGAACCGGGGATGATTGTACGGCTCATACCGGTGGAATAAACCGTAAAATGTTGAAAAAAAGAATACGCTTTGTTCTATGTGTTATTTTCTTACCGCTGGCCATTGGTGCGCAAGAACTGTCGCCCCGGAATGAAGACACCACGCTTCTGCTCCACGAAGTGATTGTAAATGCATATCAGGTGAACACGCGATGGCACCACGTTCCGGGCAGTATTTCAGTCCTGTCGGGGAGAGAGGTGCAGGCTGGCGACGGCAACAATTTCGCATCGGTACTACACGCTCTTCCCGGCATTTACATGCACAGCGGGACATACGCCACGAGCCGTATCGTAATCCGGGGGGTAGGAAGCAGAACGCCCTACAACACGAACCGCATCAAGGCTTACCTTAACGATATACCCATCACTTCATCCGACGGCATTTCTTCGCCCGAGGATATCGACCTGCCCGGAATCGGGAGGATAGAAGTTACCAAAGGGCCGGCCTCTGCGCTTTATGGCTCCGGACTTGGCGGAAACATCAACCTGTTCACCCGGAATTCATACGGAAACTCCTTCAACGCCCTGTTGCAACAGGGAAGTTTTAATACGTTGAAAACGTCTGCCGGAGGCAGCTTTCAACACAACGACCTGAATATTTCCGGAAACATCAACCACACCCGTTCCGACGGATACCGGGAAAACAATCATTTCCGGCGGACATCGTTACTCTCGTCAGGAAACTGGGAAAAGCCGGGACAAGCACTGGAATACACGTTGCTTTTGCTGGACATGAACGCAGGAATTCCGAGTTCCATCGGCGAGTCATTATTCAAAACTGATCCCAAAGCGGCAGCAGCCAACTGGAAAGCAATCGGAGGTTTCAAAGAGTACCGCCGCGGACTTGCAGGCATTACGCTTGAAAATCGGTTGTCAGGATCGTTGAATAACCGGTTTACCGCTTTCGGAAGATGGGTGGATAGTTACGAGAAACGACCTTTCAACAACCTGACCGATGGATCACTCGGTGGCGGAATAAGAAACAAACTCAGTTATCACGCCTACCGACACATACCGGTGGAAACTGGATATAAAGGACGAGGTCATCAACAAAAACAGCGAAACCCGAAACCACCTGAACGTGTTCGCCATGACCTATTTCAGACCGTCGCTGAAATGGAATGTTTCGCTGGGCGGAGCCATCAACAAAATCGGGTATAAGCTGACAGATAAATTCCCCGATAACGGCGACCAAAGCGGAACCCGCAGTTTCCCGGTTATTTTTTCTCCCCGATTGGGAGCAAATTTTGCACCCGGCGCTATGGTAGCCTTATATGTGTCTGTGGGACACGGATTTTCGATGCCGTCGCCCGAAGAGACATTGCTCCCTGAAGGCAATATCAACAAAGAGCTTCAACCTGAACAGGGTTGGCAATACGAGGCGGGTATCCGGTTGAATTTACTGCGAAACACCGCGCAGGTTGAAGCAACAGCCTACCAGATAAACTTAAATAACCTGTTGGTAACAAAGCGACTAACCGAGGACATCTTTACAGGAATCAATGCCGGAAAAACCCGCCATTGGGGGGTTGAATTGTTATGGAAACAGCTGGTTTTTCAACACCTCAATTTTCCGGGTAATCTCAATGTGAATGCCAATTACACCTTTTCGCAAAACCGATTCATCGATTTTACCGACAACGACAACACCTTTGACGGTAACCTGCTTCCCGGTATTCCATCCAATCTTTTTCAGGTAACATTGGTTTGGCATCCCTTAAAACCGCTGATTTTAAATGTTCGGTTCCAATATACGGGTGAGCAATTCATTAACGATGCCAATACCGTAACTTGGGAAATGTCGAGTTATACGCTGGCATGAACAACATAACCGATACCCTTTATTCACCTATGCTTACCGTGAATGCCGTCGCTTTTGGCAATGCCGAACCAAGATACTATTATCCCGGTCTTCCGAGGCATTACTACGGCGGTGTTTCGTGGAGTTTTTAAGCAGGTAAGAAGAAATAAGCTTAATTACAACTTTATTATTTTGAAATAGAAAACAATAAAATTAGAATAAATTGCTATCTTTGCAACTTAATTCCATACTATTTCACATAAAAATGGTTATCTCCTCAAAAAACAACGTTTTGCTCGGCCTAGCTGATTTGTTGAAAAAAAATCAGGTGGAAATTCTGCAGAAAAACGCACTGGATATGGATTCGTTTGCCGATATGGACGAGTCGATGAAAGACCGGCTGAAAGTGGATGAGAATAAGGTTGACGGGATGATCCGCTCTCTGCGGGAAGTGGCAGAACAAAAGGATCCCGAAGGTAGGATCCTGTACGATTTTACCCGCACAGACGGGTTAAGGATCGTTAACCGGTCCGTCCCGTTCGGGACTATTCTTATCATTTATGAATCGCGCCCCGATGTAACCGTTGAAGCGGCAGCCACCGCATTCAAGGCAGGCAACCGTATTTTGCTTAAAGGAGGAAAAGAATCCTTTCACACGAACAGCTACCTGACGGAGTTGTGGCAACAATCATTGTCCGCAAGCGGCTTTGATGCTCATTTTGTGGAATACCTGAACTTATCCCGCAACGAAACACAACAGCTAATCAGGAAAAATACCCGCAACGTCGATATCATCATCCCCCGTGGAGGAGATAGGCTTATTGATTTTGTAACCGAAAATTCATCGGTACCCGTAATTGTGAGCGGCAGGGGCAATAATTTTATGTACGTGGATGACCATTGCGATACGGAAATGGCTGTCCGGCTTATTATCAACGGCAAGAAACGCATCAGCGTCTGCAACGCACTCGATAAAGTACTGGTGAATGAGAACCTGCCTGAACTGGCAGAGAAAGTTTCCGGTTTTGTTTCACAACTTCAGGGAAAAGGAATTGAGGTTTGGGGCGACAAAAAAGCAGCATCGGTATGTAGCCGGATCCGAGAGATCAACGACGAGGCTGTTCTGTTTGAAGAATTTATGGCGCCAAAGATCTATTTTTCGCTGGTCGGTGATATGAACGAGGCCGTGGATATGATAAATCGTTATTCCGGTGGCCATTCGGCAGTCATCGTAACTGGGGATGAGTCGAAAGCCGGCACCTTTATGCAAAAAGTGGATTGTGCAGCCGTCTATCACAATGCTTCCACCCGTTTTACCGATGGCGGGCAGTTCGGTGTAGGAGCAGAAATTGCCATCAGCACGCAAAAGCTTCATTTCCGGGGTCCGCTCGGCACACAAGAGCTGGTGACAAACAAATGGTTTGTTTATGGCGACGGCCAGATACGCGAATAAGAATGAAAAAAAAACTGATCATAAAAATAGGTACCTCCACGCTCACAGCGGGAACCAACCGAATTTCGTTTGCGGTCATCGAAAGTTTAGCCCGACAGATTGTTGAATTAAAGAAAGAGTACAATATTGTTATTGTTTCTTCGGGTGCCATCGCCACGGCACGACAATTCGTGGAGATCAACGGTTTTCACAAGAACGTGGACTCCAAACAGGCCATGGCAGCTATCGGCCAAACCAAACTGATGGAACTGTACGACGATATTTTCCGCACTTTCGGGCTGAACATCGCACAAATCCTGCTTACGTATAGGGATTTCGAAAACGAAACCGCCAACGAAAACACCCGCAACACCATCAATAAACTCTGGGAAGTGGACTATATTCCCATTGTAAACGAAAACGACACGGTCTCCATTGAGGAGATTGTACTGGGAGACAACGACAAACTTTCCGCACTGGTTGCAGTTATCACCAAAGCCGACCTGCTTATCCTTGTTTCCGATATCGACGGCATATACACCTGTAACCCGCACCTGCACCAGGACGCAGAATTGATTACAAGCGTGACCGACCTCAATTCCATCACCCATTGCGTTGAAGAAAAAGAGTCGACACTGGGTACCGGCGGAATGTCATCCAAGATTTACGCAGCCGAAGTTTGCATGAGACATCGTGTGGAAATGTGGATCGTGAACGGACAACGGGCCAACTACATAATTAAAGCGCTGAACGGAGAGATTCCGTTTACGAGATTCAAGGCAAAAGAGTAAGAAACATCAAACACCAACTATGAACTACGGATTTATCGGTTTCGGGAACTTAGCCAAAG
This sequence comes from Porphyromonadaceae bacterium, assembly GCA_022840285.1. Classification (GTDB taxonomy): domain Bacteria; phylum Bacteroidota; class Bacteroidia; order Bacteroidales; family Dysgonomonadaceae; genus Petrimonas. The sequence continues at coordinate 44,108 of JALHIE010000010.1, read as the reverse complement.
CTGTTTACCAGGGACTTAAAAAAGTAAACAACATCCAATTTGCTTACTTTACCCGAAGCAAAAAAGAGGTAGGCATTCCTTTCTTCAACTCTATCGAAGAACTGGTTTCTTTTGCCGATGTAATCTGGATCACCGTTAAGCCACAGGATATAAAAGGGATTCTTGAAAAGCTGCAGCCGCTAAACCTTGAAGGGAAGCTGATCGTTACGCCCGTCGCAGGAAAGAGCATCGCATTTATCGAAAACTATTTAGGGAAAGAAGTTCCGATTGTCCGCATAATGCCCAACCTGGCGATGGCTTACCGAAAATCGGTTACGGCATTTGCCACAAACCAACCTCACAATCCGGCTACGGAAGCTATTTTTGAAATTCTCACCCGGTTAGGCAAAGCCGTAAAACTTAACGAGGAAGGATTCGATCTGTTCACATCGGTTTTCGGAAGCGGCCCAGCATTTATTCTAGCATTCATCCAGATTTTCAAGGATAAGATGCGGGAATTTGAACTGCCGGGAAACGTTCTCGATGAACTTTTGCTTGAACTCACACAGGGCACCACGCTCTATTTTGCCGAGAATCAGGCCAGCTACAGCATTGAGGAACTCATCCGGAACATTACCAGCAAGGGGGGGACTACCCAGGCTGGACTGGATCATTTCCACCGGCACAAGATCGGCAAACATTTCGAAGGTGTACTGGATGCCGCAAAAAAACGATCGGAAGAAATGAGCAAGAATTGAACGATAAAGAGACTGTTCTGAGTTTTTTCATATTTATACCTTAAAATCGAAACAAAAATCTTTTCTTTGCGTTTATAACAAAGATTTTTATTACCAAGGTCAGGAATGAAACATACCACAAAACAATAGAGTATATGGCTAACAAGAAAAATTTTATCATCGACACAAACGTTATTCTTCACGATTACAGTTTTATCGAGAATTTTGAAGAAAACGACATTTACATTCCGTTTGTCGTTCTGGAAGAACTTGACAAATTCAAAAAAGGCAACGAACAGATCAACTTCAACGCACGGGCTTTTGTGCGCGAACTCGACCTGATCACCGACGATAATTTGTTTAAGCAAGGTGCCGACCTGGGCGTAGGACGCGGAAAGTTATACATTGTGAATAGCGTGAAAACGCACGATAGAATTGTTGAAGCATTTCCCGAAAGGACTCCCGATAACCGCATCTTATCTACCGTTTTGGATGTAACGGAAAAACATCCTAAAATGAAAACCATTCTCGTCACCAAAGACATCAACCTGCGTATGAAAGCGCGGTCCCTGGGCATTCCGGTTGAAGACTACATCAACGATAAGGTTATCGATATCGATATTTTCGGCAGAGGCGAACAAGTGATTGAAGGCCTGAATCCCGAACTCATCGATAAAATTTATGCGCAACCCACAGGAGTCGACGTAGATGAATTCACTTTCGACAGCCCACTCGTTCCTAACGACTCTTTTGTACTGAAAAGCGAGCGTAACAGTGTCTTGGCAAGATACAATCCGTTTACGCAAAAGATAATCCGGGTGGACAAAGAACCCAGCTCCGGAATTTCACCCCGAAATGCAGAACAGACATTTGCTCTGGGCGTTTTGAACGACCCCGATATCAAGTTGGTTGGGATCACGGGGAAAGCAGGAACAGGGAAAACATTGCTGGCATTAGCAGCTGCGTTAAAACAGAGCAAGCAATACAACCAGATTTTGCTCGCCAGGCCCATCGTTTCCTTATCCAACAAGGATTTGGGATATTTACCGGGTGACGAAAAACAAAAAATCGCCCCGTATATGCAGCCGTTGTTTGACAACCTGAATGTGATCAAATCACAGCTCGGACAAAACAGTGCCGAACTTCGCTCCATTGATGAGATGCAAAAATCTGGAAAACTTGAGATCGAGGCGCTGGCGTTTATCCGCGGGCGCAGCTTAAGCGAAACCTATTGCATTGTTGATGAAGCCCAGAACCTTACTCCCCACGAAGTAAAAACCATCATTACCCGCGCGGGAGAAGGCACTAAAATGGTTTTTACGGGCGACCTGCAACAGATCGACTCACCCTACCTCGACTCTCAATCTAACGGCCTGGCATACATGATCGATAAGATGAAAGGACAACATGTTTTTGCTCACGTAAATCTGGTAAAAGGCGAACGGAGCGAATTGTCGGAATTGGCAAGCAATCTTTTATAGATTCAAGAACAAAGACTTTGTTGAACCCATTTAAGCGTGTTGCAAATTACTGCAATGCGCTTTTGTTGTGGCCGAAACAGATACCACGGTAACTCAAAATTCACTATCTTTGCAGTTCCAAACAAAGAAAATCAACGATGCAAAAACCTTCCATACCCAAAGGTACGCGTGATTTTTCGCCCGAGGAAATGGCGAAACGCAACTATATTTTCGATACAATAAAAAACGTATATCGCCTCTACGGATTCCGGCAGATTGAGACACCCGCTATGGAAAACCTTTCCACGCTTATGGGAAAATACGGTGAAGAGGGCGATAAGCTCCTGTTCAAAATACTTAACTCGGGAGACTTTCTTACGAGTATAAGTCCTGATGATGTAAAAGAAGGAAACTCGACAAAAACAGCCAGTAAGATTTCGGAAAAAGGATTGCGATACGACCTTACCGTACCCTTTGCCCGATACGTAGTGATGCACCGCAATGAGATATCGTTCCCTTTCAAGCGATTTCAAATTCAGCCCGTCTGGCGCGCAGACCGGCCGCAAAAAGGACGTTATCGCGAATTTTTTCAATGCGATGCTGACGTGGTAGGTTCCGACTCATTACTTAATGAAGTGGAGCTGATACAAATTATTGACGAAGTATTCCGCAGACTCAATATCCGTGTATCGGTAAAACTCAATAACCGGAAAATCCTTTCGGGGATTGCCGAAATTATCGGCGAAGCCGATAAGATAACCGACATTACGGTTGCCATCGATAAGCTGGATAAAATCGGGCTGGCTAACGTGAATGAAGAACTCCGGGGAAAAGGTATTTCCGAAACTGCCATACAACAATTGCAACCCATTATCCTGCTTGGGGGAACCAACAATGAGAAACTGACAACACTGAAAAATGTGCTGTCATCTTCCGAAACCGGCCTGAAAGGCGTGGAAGAGCTGGAGTTCATCCTCAATAAAACAGGGATGCTCTCTATCGGTTGCGGTCTCGAACTTGACCTTACGTTGGCTCGCGGCCTCAATTATTACACCGGAGCCATCATCGAAGTAAAAGCGCTGGATGTGGAAATAGGAAGTATCACGGGCGGCGGTCGTTACGACAACCTCACAGGTATTTTCGGACTCTCGGGCGTATCGGGTGTTGGAATCTCTTTCGGTGCCGACCGTATTTACGATGTGCTTGATCAGCTCAGTCTCTTTCCCGATAACTCCACGCACACAGCCGATGTGCTGTTCGTTAATTTTGGCGACAAGGAAGAATCACACCTGCTCCCAATCCTCTCGCAATTACGAAGCAACGGAATTTGTGCCGAAATTTATCCCGAAGCCGCCAAGATGAAAAAGCAGATGTCGTATGCCGACAACAACCACATTCCTTTTGTAGCATTGGTAGGAGAAAACGAAATAAAAGAGGGGAAAGTCACGCTGAAAGAGATGCGATCGGGAGAACAATCGGCCCTGTCTGTTGATGAACTTATTCAAAAACTGGCACATCAAAAGTAATCCATGATTTCCATCGAAAATCTAACCGTTCAGTTCGGCGGGTTTACCCTGCTCGATGAAATTTCTTTTGTTCTGAACAAGAACGAACGAATTGCACTCGCCGGGAAAAACGGCGCGGGAAAATCCACGCTGTTAAAACTTATGGCAAGAGCACAACAGCCTACAAACGGCATCATTTCGTACCCGAAAGAAGTCACGGTGGGTTACCTGCCACAACAAATGAAGCTCAGCAATGAACGAACGGTAAAGGAAGAGGCAGCACTTGCATTCGAGCACTTAAAAAAACTGGAACAGGAGCTGGAAGAGCTGCACCGGCAATTGGCCGAACGGACCGATTATGAATCGGACGAATACCACCATATTATTCAACGATCCACCGACGTGCAGGAGTTGCTTCTAATGTCGGGCATTAACGATTTTGAAGCCGAAACCGAGAAAACATTACTGGGGCTAGGATTCAATCGTTCCGACTTTAACCGCCCGACGCACGAATTCAGCGGTGGATGGCGGATGCGCATTGAGCTGGCCAAGATCCTGCTCCAATCACCCGACGTACTCCTGCTGGACGAGCCGACCAACCACCTGGACATTGAATCTATCCAATGGCTGGAAACATTTCTTACCTCGCGAACCAATGCCGTGATGCTGGTTTCGCACGACAAGGCTTTTTTAGACAACGTAACCAACCGTACTATAGAAATCGTGCTGGGCAATATCCACGATTACAAAGTAAATTACTCCAAATACCTCGAACTTAGAAAAGAAAGGCGTGAACAACAGCTACGGGCTTACGAAAATCAACAGAAGCAAATTCAGGATACCGAGGCATTCATCGAACGGTTTCGATACAAAGCCACCAAATCCAACCAGGTACAGTCACGCATCAGGCAACTCGAGAAAATTGAACGCATTGAAGTGGATGAAGTGGACAATTCACGCCTGAATTTAAAGTTTCCTCCTGCACCACGATCGGGATCCTATCCCGTTATCACAGAAAATTTAGCCAAAAACTACGGTGAGCACCAGGTATTCTCCAACGTGACGCTGACCATCAACCGGGGTGAGAAAGTTGCTTTTGTGGGAAAAAACGGTGAGGGAAAATCTACACTGGTGAAATGCATTATGGGAGAGATCGGCTTCGACGGGAAATTGGAGCTTGGACACAACGTAAAGATCGGATATTTTGCTCAGAACCAGGCACAGTTACTCGATGAAAACCTGACGGTTTTTGAAACCATCGACTACGTTGCTGTAGGGGATGTCCGGACCAAAATCCGGGATATACTGGGAGCATTTATGTTTGGTGGTGAAGCATCCGATAAAAAAGTAAAGGTACTGTCCGGCGGTGAACGCACCCGGTTGGCAATGATCCGGCTTTTGCTCGAACCGGTGAACTTGCTTATTCTCGATGAGCCGACCAACCACCTGGATATTGCATCGAAAGAGGTATTGAAAAAGGCCATTCGCGAATTTGACGGCACAGCCATCATCGTGTCGCACGACCGGGATTTTCTCAATGAACTCGTCAGTAAAGTCTATGAGTTTGGCGGTGGCGAAGTTAGGGAACATATGGGTGGAATTTACGACTTTCTCTCCAAAAAGAAACTCGAAAACCTTCAGCAACTGGAATTATCAAAATCTCCCGCCTTACCCAAGCAGAGAGAAAAAGATCAATCCATAACGGAAAACAAGCTTTCGTATCAGGAACAGAAAGAACAAAACCGATTAATTAAACGTAAAGAAAAAGAGGTACAGGAGGCCGAAGAAAAAATCACAAAACTGGAGAAGCGACTGTCGGAAACGGAAGCTCGATTATCTACTCCTGAGGGAGCTTCCGATTTAGACCTGCTGCAAAAATACCTGGAATCCAAAAATAAATTAGACGCAGTGATGAACAATTGGGAGCGTTTGACGTTGGAGTTGGACAACTTAAAAGGTTAACGGATAAATTGAAAATTTGAAACGGTAATCTTGGTGCGCAAAAAAAATATAAATCAATGAATATCAGTAAATTTATACTCAACAATGTCCTGGGATGGAAAGTGAACAACGTCCTTCCCGATGCACCCAAGTGCATCATTGTGGTTGCACCGCATACAAGCAACTGGGACTTTATTATCGGTAAACTCGCCTACTCCTCCATAGGCAGAACCGCCAATTTTTTGATAAAAAAAGAATGGTTCATTTTCCCATTTAATCTCTTTTTCAAGAGTATCGGAGGGATTCCGGTGGAACGAAGCAAAAACAATTCAATGACCGGCTTTTTGGCGGCAGAGTTTGAAAAACACAACAAACTACATCTCGCCATTACTCCCGAAGGGACCCGTAAGCCGGTGAAAGAATGGAAAAAAGGATTTTATTTTATTGCCGTGAAGGCTAATGTACCTATTCTATTGATCGGATTGGACTATAGCAAAAAAGAAGCCTCACTTCTCGACCTGTTTTATCCGTCGGGTGACTACAAAACCGATATTGTCAAGATCAAATCCTATTACACCAACATCAAAGGGAAGCATCCCGAGAATTTTATTCTTTGAACTCAAGGGTTAACTGCAGCGGCTGGTTTATCAATATGACCTGTTCGTTGCCGGCATTTTTTAATGTCAACCCCATCAACCGGATTTTTCGCTCTTCGATATCGTCTACCTGCAAAAGTAATTCTTTGCCCAAGTCGAAAAGCTCATCATACGTCCTTAAAAAGTAAGCCACGGTTTTACTCCGGGTGACCACGGTAAAATCAGCATATTTAATTTTCAAGGTCAATGTTTTTGCCAGAAAATCTCTTTTGTCCGCTCTTCGATGTACTTCATGGGCAAGTTCGTCCAGAGCACGCAGCAAATCGACAAGTTGGCTTAAATCCTCTGCAAACGTCTCTTCGGCTCCCAATGATTTTCGTATATATTCCGATTCCACCTCGCGCTCATCGATACCCCGGACAAACTGATGATACATGGTTCCGGCTTTCCCAAAATGATGAATGAGCTCCATTTCCGAATATTGTTTCAGATCGAGACCATTTTTTATCCCTAGTTCATGCATCCGCTGGGCGGTAACCCGGCCCACACCAAAAAACTTTTCAACGGCCAATTTTTCAAGAAACTTTTCAGCTTTTTCAGGCGTAATCACATACAACCCGTTCGGCTTGTTGTAGTCGGATGCAATTTTAGCTAAGAATTTATTGTAAGAAACTCCGGCAGAAGCTGTTAATCGGGTCTGGTGATAAATCTTTTGTTTGATTTCCTTAGCTATTTGCGTGGCAATCTCCATCTCTTTCTTATTTTCCGTAACATCCAGAAACGCTTCATCAAGGGAGAGCGGCTCCACTTTATCGGTATAGTCACGAAAAATTTGCATAACCTGATTGGATACCGTCTTGTATACTTCAAAACGAGGCATTACAAAAATTAGCCGGGGACATTTTCTCAATGCTGTTACCGATGCCATAGCAGAGTGAATTCCGTATTGACGGGCTTCGTAACTGGCAGCCGCCACCACACCACGTTTGCCACCATAGCCCACCGCCACAGGTTTACCGCGGTATTCGGGATTATCACGTTGCTCTATGGAAGCATAAAACGCATCCATATCTATATGGATAATTTTACGAATCATGGCAGCAAATTTACGGTAAATAATTACATATCAAAATAAAGACAGGATTATTTTAGATAAATCTCTTTTTGAAAACATAAAAAAAACGTCTGTTTGGCACCTAAACAGACACGCAAGAAAGACTGTGTCCTGAACAAGACCGGCCAGTCCCTCCACCCTTTAACGGATGACATAAACAAGAGAGAGAGCTCCCTTGGTTGGACCGAAATAATTCTTCCTGTTTTCACCCATTTTCTGACCGTTCTCATCCAAAGAATAGATATCGTAGTTGAATCGGGCAAAACCTCCGCCGACTGTTACCTCAAGCCCCCATCTGTCATTAAATATCCATTTATAACCGTAACTCAACCCAACACCAACAGCATTTCCCTTGTATCTGCTGGTTTTAAGACCAGCAAATCGATTCCACGGTAAATCCATGCCACCGATATTATATTGACCGCCTACACCGTGAAAACCAAAAAAATGACCGCTAAAAGATTGACTCATCCAATACCTCAATTCAGGCCAAACGATCCAGTGCTTCATCTGTTTTGTTTCTCCAAAATTAAAGGGATTAAATCCACCGGTCAGTTCCAGGCTAAAATTTTCGTCTAACGCATATTCAAAACCGACATTGGGAGTCGCAGTAAACCAATAAGGAAGATTGGTTTTGAGGGAAATTTCTTGAGCTTGGGCACTGAAAAATAATCCAGCCACAAGAAACAAGATAAGGGATTGTGTTTTTAACTTGTACATCATGTTGCTTCATTTTGTGATATCTACATACTCAAACAATTTTACGAGAAAAAAGTTTGAAACTACGAGCCGAGAAATAAAAAACACCTTACCACTTGCTTTATGCCTAGATGATACAGTTCTTTCTTATATGCTTTCAAATACAGGCAAATACCTTGTAGTGAATTCAGGGAACTCAGTTTTCCGAAAAACAGCTGGAGGTCAATAAGAGGTAAAGAGGTTGACGCATTCCGGTATTCAACAGGCATTCATAAACGGCAAACCGTTAGCCAAACCCTGGTTTACTCACGACGACATGATCAACGGAAGTAAATTGGAGCTGGAAATGGGGGGAATTACCGAACAAACAATGGGGAAACAACCCGGCTGACAGCCCCCCTCATCGTTAAACTACGCACCTTGATGGTTTCATCAGAACGGATATCCGATAGCAAAATGAAAAGCAAAGTCGCGGTGAAAATCAGGCCTGAAGACTGTCCATCGTTTTTTTTCGGGTAATGCGGGGTTATGGGCTTTCATTCCCAGATCGACGCGTACCAGCAGAAAATTCAAATCTAGACGCACGCCCAAACCGTATGCAGCGGCAAGTTCTTTGTAGAAACTGTTCCAGTTAAAATAACCGCCGGGCTGGGAGTTGTAATCCTTTATCGTCCACACGTTCCCGACATCGATAAAACCAGCCAGTTCAAAAAGCTTTGTCAGTTTTCTTCGAAGCTCCAGGCTCATGTCCAATTTAATATCACCGGTTTTGTTGGCAAAATCATATCCCAAGCTATCGTTATTGTACGTTCCGGGGCCAAGAGTCCGTGTACTCCATCCCCTAACACTGTTGGCTCCGCCACCGTAATAACGTTTTTCAAAAGGCAGGACGATGGAGTTTCCGTAAGGATAAGCCACGCCGAGTGCGAAGTGTCCGGCCAATGTATTTTTGTCACTCCACCTGTAGGTAGGTGCAAAATCAAAATCGGTTTTCACGTACTCGGCATAAGGTATTCCCAGAAGCATTTCCCTACCCGATGGGTTTTTACGTGTTCCCCCCATCGCTGCTGCTATCCGGGGAAGATAACCGGCCACTTCTACTCCGGCACGAATCCGGAAAGGCAAGCGGCGTGGCAACTGGCCGGAGGAAACGTTTGTGTAGGTAACATTGTACGCCGTCCGGACAATCATCTGTTCTTCATAACTGGCTTTTAAGATGGGATTGATGCTATCGTTCATATAGGCGTTTCTGAATTTTTCGCTCATCCAGGGCATCCTCACGTACGTGATATCCAGAGGCTCTACCACGTTGTTTACTTGCCAGTTACGACTCGACCACTGAAGGCGGGACGAAAGATTGAAAAACTGACGAAGGTATTCGCTCCTGTTTTGAAAGTTTGCCCCGACAGAGAATTCGGTAGAAGCCGAAGGTTGATCTTTCAACTGTTTCATCACCCAGGGCAACAACAATTGAGGAATCGACAAAAATGCCTCCACACCGTATTCGTAATAACTCTTATCGATGAGGCTGGCGCTATCGGATGCAGTGATGAACTCGTAGGCTCCGTTCAGTTTTACCCTGAAAGTTTCTCCACCTTTTAATATATTTTTATGTTCGTAAGTTGCATCTGCTGCGATACCCAGGTCTCCGGCAGAGTTTGTTCCATCAATACCAAACTGCATAAAATGCATATTCCCCGGATATATGGAGATGTTGGCATTGATATAGTTAGAATCGTTCACTACAACCGGTATTAAATTGATTGCCGTCTGACTTACCGACCCCAAACGGTTCAGCGACGAGTAAGTTCTCTCAACCAGTTGATCGGAATAAACCCTGTTGGGACGGATAAAGGTATTGTAAAAAATGGCCTGAGGCAACATAAATTTCTTTCGTTCCTGCACAACCTTTATGTCTCTGAATTGAACGGTATCCAACAGATAATGCTTGGAGCTGTCCTGCAGAATAGTCGAACTGACTCCATTATTTACAATCACTTCCCCAAACCTGTAACGGTTGTGCAACGTACTGTCCGTAGGATTATTCAGCCCCAGCGTCAGATCTACCTGATGGGTACCGACCGCGGTATCGGCCAAGAAATAGAAGTTTTCCTTGGAAAAATTATAATATCCGTTGTTTCTCAGTTCATTGGTAATCATAATTCGCCCATCTTCCAACACCTCCAGATCAAATACATCTCCCTCTTTGACTGTGTTGATGCGTTTCTTTTCGTCCAGTATCTTGTATATGGTACTATCAACGGGATAAATCGAGTCTTTGAATGTTCGGATCAAATAAGGTTCATTACCGGTTACCTCGTAGATTACATTGGCTTTTCGGGCTTTCTTTTCCACTACTGTGTCTACCTCGGCATTTAAATATCCTTTATTGCCGAGTTGAAGCCTGATCTGCTCCATCGAAAGTCCGGTAAGACGATCGCTGTACAACACGGGAGGTTCACCATACTTCAGGAACTGACGATTGAGCCAGGTGGAGTCGTTCTGTGGAATGTTGTAAGCATGTAGCTTTACTTTCCCGAAAATAAACATCGAAGAGTTGGGCTTTTGCCGAAGGTAGGGCTTTAGGTCAGACTCACTGACTCCTTTGGTATCCGTATTTATCCGAACCTTGTTCAACAGGTAGCTCCCACTCGGCACTTTCCTGGTGGCGTCGCACGAAATCAAAAGTACAACAAGTAATATGTAGAAAGAATATTTCATCTGTTTTTTCCTGCTCTTTGCTTTGCTCTAATCCTCTTTTTTTCTGAAACTAAACCGGAACAAGTCCCTGAACGTCCGGGCATCCCGCGTCACAACAACCCCTGCACCCTGTGTAGTGGGCGCCCGCTTGGAAAATCGTTGGTTTGCCCTGTTATAAACACGTATCATCAGCCAGTTATTGATGTCATACTCCAATTCAAATTCCCCCATGAATGCCTGTTGGCTTGCCAAAGTCGAATTGTCGCCATAGCTAAGGTTGGTTGACACACGCAACCGATCATCGAACAGACGGGTGGAAAGATCCAATCCCATGCGAACATTCTCGAAGCTTCCGTCACGGCTTTGAAGATTGGTACTTATGGTCCAGTTATCGTTCAACGCTCCGGCGAGAAGAGCATCCAATCCCTTGGTAAGCTGACCCGCTGCAAGCGTTGCCGCCACATTGTTGCCCAAAGCCACACCCAGCGAACCCTCGGCAGGAAAAAATCCACCGGTCAGAATAAGGCTGGCAAACTGGCGATTCTTCTGCTCATCGGTACTGATCAGGCTGTTCAATCGTTGCCGGACATCATTGGAAACATCGGGAAGCTCGATACCATATTTCAGGTTCATCTGCTCCAGGTTCCCCTGAATCTCAAGCAATGCATTAACCGTGGTACGGGTATTGGAAAGTTGGGTACTGAAACCCTCGCTAAGCGTAGCTATGTCGGCGTTCACCTGATTAAATGCAGCAATATTGAATTGCGTACTCATCGGATCCCCGACAAGGGTAACCGTGCTTCCTTCACGGATATTAAAATCAATTGTTTTGAGGTTTTGAAAATTATACCGGAATTTTCCCTCCTCGGCAACATAATCGCCGTAAAGACGGATGGGTGGCACAGCCCTTGAATCGAAATTAGCACGAATCTGGCCGGACCCGTTGATTTCCAAAGCATCTCCCGTTGTCGGATTGATCACCACACCCGCCTCAAGCAGCGGATTTAAATTCAAAATTGCTTGTATGTTAATGGGGATCCCCGTACTCAGACGTGTATTAATGCGTGTATTTACATTGTCGCCCTCTCTTTTCCTAAGAAATGAAAGTGAATCCACATCCTGCGGAGTATTTATGTAAATGATACCGCTGTACTTTTCTGCCTGAGCGGTTTGTGGCAATTCAATCCTGATGTTCGACCGACTTTCGTTTCTCAAATTCGCATTTCCATAAATACCTGATAAAGAGCCATTAATATTGATATCTCCACTTAATTTTAGTGTTCCATAAGCTATTTCATCCGTCCTTTGCTCGTTGTTCAACAAGAGAAAATCGGCCATATACACACTGACATTGTATGTCATTCCATCAAAGTTATTGTGACTTAACGAGAGGTTTAGTCGAGCCTCATGATTGTTGTTATCTCTGATAACCAAATTATTAAGTCCAATATTTCTGGGTGAAATAGTGATGGTATCAGAAACATTGTATGTCACGTTGGTAAATGCAACCGTCATTATTCCGTCGGTTATACCCAACCAGCCTTCGGTTATGGGGGCATTTGTTTTGCCGGACAAGTTTATGCTGGAATTTATTGTTCCCGACAACTGGCTAAAGGTAGACACCGCAAAAGGCTGCACCCAGGCTAACGGCAAATCGTTTATCTTGATATCCACATCCATTGGATTTTCGCTGCCTACAGGTACAAACCCATCGACGGCAAGGTAGTTATCACCGTTGTTCTTTATACTGGCATCTAACGAAAGTCCTTTTTTAACCACATCCCAGTTTCCTTCGATGGCGAGTGTTCCGATAGTATCCACCTGGGTCCGTATATTTTCAATTCTGAAATTATCCGTTTGAATAAGCGGGTCTGATAATGCCTGGTTAACAATCACTCCCCCATTGATTGAGCCCTTGAACGTTGAAATATTAAATGCGGCCAGAATGGTTTCTACTTCGGTATTGTTGAAAAACGCCCGAATGGCATCGTCCCGTTTTTTCGATGCAACACCATCTATCCCCAGCAGCAACATTTCGTTTTCACGTATCTCAAAATTGGTTACGGTAATTTTCTCTTTTTCATAAACGATGGATGATGGAACAACACTGATTATCTTTCCGTTAAAAATAATTTGGGTGGGATTAATGGAGATATCCGATACCGGGTTGTCTTCGGGATCACGCCGGAAACCCATAGATACATTCAGGCTTCCGTCGGCTTTGGCCACTTTGTTGTTCACGTTGATTAGCAATGTGTTTGTAACTGAATCACTCATTGCACGGGTATCCAACCTTGCGTTTATATGTCCGTTTTCCTGGACAAGATAGGTATTGGCATTCACACGTGCTCCCGATACCTCACCTATATTTACATCTATTTTGCTCTCACGAATATCGTTCTGTCCAAACATCAATCGCGGAACATGGCTACTTAACTGTACCGATTTTGTGTTTACCATATCCACTGTGCCGGAGACGGTTGCAGGTTCAACATTTATAAACGGAAGCGACAAGGCATAAGAAATATCTTCGGTATTTTTCAGTAAAAAATTAAACCTGAAAAAATTCGTTCCCTCTTCCGCTGCTTTTTTTCGGGGCTCCTTTATTAACGTGGGCAAGTGTGGATGTAGGGCATTTATCAACTCAGCACCGATAGTTTCAAAACTGTAATTTCCCGACACCTCCCCTTCAAGGATGGAGGAAAGTACCTGTATCTTCTTCTCACCCGACCCATCAGCCGAAAGCGCCTGAAGATAAACCGGACCGGGGTTGTAAATAAAATTGGCATCGTAGAGGGAGGTACTGTCAATCACCACATTTCCCACGAGATCATCGATGTTATTCCCTTGAAGTCTTCCATTAATACGAGCAGTCAGGTAAGGATTTTTCCACTTTTCAACGGTGATAAGCGGTGAAAGAAAAAGTCTTCCGATGGTTCCCTGCACATCAAAACTCATTTGTTTTCCAAAACCAATATTGGCATGCAAATCGAGTTTATTGTCTTCGGTATCCGTAAACACCCTGCCAATAACATTATTGTCATTCCCGTTGTAGACACCACTTACAGTCAAATCCCGATATGGATAGCCTTTGTAGAATACCGATCCGACATTGCCATCGATGGATACCTTGGGCAGTTCATTCCTCTTGATATTTACTTCGGCAAAAGTATGGAGAGAAAGATCATCAACACCGATCCTTTCACCGATTACTTTACCGATTTGCAGGTTTTCGGTTATCAGCCGGCCATCTACGTTGATATTTTCGAATTTGCTGTCGACACTACCCCTTCCTTCAAACGAAAGGCTTCCGGGAGATGTGTTTACCTGTGTAACAACATTGAAATTACTCAGGCGGCCTTTTGCTCTTAGCGTCAACTCTATATTTTCCAACGATTCCAGTTGCGGACCCAGCACAAAAGCAGGTGCACCGATACGGATAAAATCCTGCAAATCCTGTACGCTCATCCTGAAATTGGTGATATCCACACCGATATCGGCATCTCCGTATTTCGAGAAATCGGATATCAGTCCATTCACCGTAAAAGCCGTTTGATTGCCGTAACTGACGGTCAGGTTTTTAATCTCAGCTTGTGGAATCTTCCCTTCCAAATCGGCATCAAAAGCGAAAGGCTTGTTCAGGTGCGTGAGCTTATCGGAAAAAACGGCCGCATCTTTCGGATCAATCAAATCACTTTTAGCCTCGAGGTTAAATGCTTTGCTGTCTAAATCGTAAACGGCTTTACTTACTTTGAGGTAAGAATTGTTAAGCGTAAGAGCGATCCTATCGCTCCACAACTTTGTGCCGTTCGAGCGAACCATACCCTGCAGGTCATCCACTTTTACTCCTGCTTTTTGTTCATCAAAACTCAAGGTCTGGATATCCGCGACAAGATGTTTGATGTCAAGCGATGAAACGTCCGCATTGAGATTGAAGTTTTTTACGAAAAAGTGATCGGGATTGAATTTTCCTGGAGTCTCCGGCCTTGAAAGGATATCGTAACGCAACGTCCCTTTGGAAAGTTTAATATCGCTTATGGAAATCTTCAGGGGAGCTTTTTCGGGTTTCTTTTTTAACGTGTCGGCAGGCGCAAATGCATCGATGATGAATTGAAAATTAAAGGTGGAGTCAGGTGTTTTCCGGTAAACTTTCGCCGTGAAATTATCCAGATGGGCCGATTCGATCGACAACCGATTGTCCAATAAATTCCAGATATTTACACGTGCGGATAATTTACCTGCAAACAGCAACGTATCTTTCTCCTGATCCTTTACATACAACCCTCCGATTTCAACCGTACTAAAGAGCTTGATCCGAATCTTGTCAATGGACATTTCGGTTTTCACTTTGGGTTTAAGTTTCCCGATGGCAAAATCAGCAGCAAACTTTTGAACGGACGGAAAACTGAATGTCAGAAAAAGTATAATATTTAGTACTATTACACAAACGATAATAATGGCAAAAATCCGGACAATTTTCTTTGCTAATTTCATTTGATTTTCCCGATAGTGTCGGTTAAACGTGCAATATTACTAAAAATTTAATTTTCAAGGATGAGAAAGGGGCATTTTAACTTAGATTAAGGCAGGCGTTCAGGATGTTTCAGCAGGATGTTTCAGCAGGTTTTAATTTATAATTCAGCAAGACGGTATTCTTCAGGTATTCAAACTCAAGTTCAAAGCATTCGGAGAAAATGTGGGAATTTCTGTTGTCTTCAATCTGCTTTTCTGTCCATAGTTTTCCGTCCCTCAATTGCAATTTGTTGAACTTTTCCTCATCGTCAATAATGGAAACGTACAAGAATATCAATCGCTTAGTACTTTTATTTTCAAAAATATATTTAAGTAAAAAGCGTAATGGGATATCCTTGGTCCCGATCTCTTTACTGATCGTGTTATGGACAGCTTCGTTTATGTCGTGATTGTATTGCATGTATTTTTCAAATGGATAATCGAGTGCCCCGGGATTCAGCAAACGGGATGCATCGCGTTTTTTCAGGTAAATTTTCCCATTGCTTATCAAAGCTACCCGCACAACCGGATGCATAAACTTATTTTTCATCTCTTTCGTAACGGATTTCGCTACTTTTCCGGTAACCTCACCCGACTCTGTTACCACAGGGAGCCACTCTTCTGCCCGCAGTTTTTTATCTAAAAACTGAAACCGGACCACTTCCAAAATGATTACAGTCAATAGGATCAATTGAACAAACAGTATGATCTCCAATTTACTTATCCAGGGATTCTTGATAGTAGAAACAGTAAGATAGACCACTATCATCAACAAATGGAAAAATAAGGCATACTGTATCTGAAAAGCAACCCGGAAAGATTCCGACAGGTAGTTCCTGACGTTGTTTCCTTTGTTCTTTGACAGTAACGATATTACCCGGGTACGAACTAATCGGGATATAATCAACGCTACAACAAAAATAACTTCGACGATCACAAATTTTCCAAACGTATCGAGCGGATGATAGAAGAAGAGCGCTAAAAGCGCAACGGAGAACGTGATGGCTGAAATATCGTACAACATCCGACTGTGTTTCCGGACCAGGAAAACACCCGCCAAAGACAACCCCAGCGCAATACACATAGCTGTTCCTGTGTTTATCCATCCGATAAGAATCGTAAACACAAGCAGCGGAACGAGCCCGTAGGCCGGATTTCTAAGTTGTTTTATAATTATACTGCCTTCTCCCATAATCAAATTTCAATCCGTCTAAAAAAGACCTCAACCCAATCCTGTAACAGTTCCCCAATTTTTGCTCCTGTGCAAAACCGCTTTGAATCAATTTTTAAACCTCTCATAATAACACCCGGCTGAGTTTTTTGTTTTTGGGATACAAAAAATTGCGCTCATCCGGCAGGTCATAAAAAACTGACGGAACGACTAACCATCACTCCGTCAGGACAAGCACCACAGGGTATTTTTGCTGGTGCTTGGCATCACACCACAAGTTTTACAGATTCCTCCTATAAAACTCAATTACTTTTTCGTACAGGTAAAAACGAGAATTTCCGCCGGAGATAAAATGATCTTTGTCGGGAAAGTAAAACATATCGAAATGCTTACCGGCAGCGATTAGCGCCCGCGAATACTCTATGGCGTTCTGAAAATGCACATTATCGTCGGTCGTCCCGTGGATGAGCAACAACTTCCCCTGTAACTGCGAAGCAAGGGCAACCGCCGAACCGGCAGCGTACCCCGACGCATTCTGTTGAGGTGTTCTCATAAAACGTTCGGTATAAACCGTGTCGTAAAACCGCCAATCGGTTACCGGTGCGATCGCTACTCCTGCTTTAAAAACACCATTGCCCCGGCTCATGCTCATCAAAACGTTGTAACCACCGTAGCTCCAACCCCAGATGCCGATACGGCTACCGTCTATATAAGGAAGTGTAGCCAGATAGCGGGCAGCTGCCACCTGGTCGTCCGACTCTTTCACACCCAAATTCATGTAGGTTTGCTTTCTAAACTCTTCGCCGCGTGCGCCTGTTCCCCGTCCGTCGACCGATGCCACCACGAAACCCTCGTTCGCCAATGCGTAGTGCCAATCCGCGTCAAACCGGTCCAGCACCTGTTGCGAATTGGGGCCGCTGTATTGTATCATAACCACCGGATATTTTTTTGAGGCATCAAAATTATTGGGTTTGATAATCCAACCGTTCAACTGCGTGATGCCATCAGCTGCAGGGACATGGATAAACTCTTTTTCAGGGAATTGGGCGGATATCCACTGGCCCGCCGCCTGCCCATTATCTTCGAGAACGCGAAGCTCCTTGCCGGTAGCGTCATGTACAGTAATGAGGGTGGGCGTACGGATATCCGAAAACCGGTTGACAAAGAACTTACCGTTGTTGCTGAACGACGCATTGTTATAACCTTGTCTCACGGACAGTTTTTGCGGTTGACCTTTGTCTATATTTATCCTGTAGATATTCCGGCGGAGAGGACTTTCATCAGCCGCCTCATAGAAAACCGTTTGGGTCTGCGCGTCCACTGCCAGGAGACTTGTTACATCGAACGGGCCGGTGGTCAATTTTTTTTGCAACGTTCCCGTGTAACCGTAAATATAAATTTGGCTGTATCCCTCTTTTTCCGATACGTAAGTAAAACGGTCGGGTAAGAAATGGATTCCGTTGAGTAGCTCAGCATCAACGTAGTATTTGTTCTCTTCCCTCAGAATGAGTTTAGCGACCGTTGTTCTTGGATTCACAAAATACATGTCAAACCGGTTCTGATTTCGGTTCAAGGTCATGGCCACCAACTCTTCAGCATTTCCGGTGAAAGTTATCCGCGGTATATAGCCGTCTGTATCCAGAGGGACATCCATTTTACGGGTGGTCCGGGCTTCGATATCAAAAACACGCAGCTCCACCGATGAGTTTTTCTCACCCGGCTTGGGGTACTTATAGGTATAAAATCCGGGATAAAGTTCCTGATTGAAAGTTTGAAACTGATACTGACGGACCTGCGACTCATCTGAACGAACAAAAGCCAACAACTTGCTATCGGGTGAAAACTCCATTAGCCGGATGGTGGCAAATTCTTCTTCGTAAACCCAATCGGTGACTCCGTTGATGATTTTGTTGGTTTCACCGTCTTTGGTGATCTGCGATTCGGTATCAAAATCGAATTTGGCGAGCCAGATGTTGTTGTCGCTAACGTAAGCCAGCATCTTTCCGTCAGGCGAAAACACGGGAACCATCTGTTTCGAAAGATTCTGAGTGAGTTTACGCACCAGGTTTCGACGGACATCGTGATAATAATAGGTTGCCTTAAATGAATGGCGGTAGATCTGTTCCCTTTCCCTGTACACCAACACCCTGTTTTCATCCGGACTCACCAGAAATCCCTGAAATGTATCGAATGTACATTCCCGTGCCTTGCGTGTGTTGAAAAGCGTATCCACCGCACTTCCGGTCGCATGGGAGTACTTTATGACTGCCGTATTTTCCGGGTCCATCTGGTAGTAATGCATCCCGTCGGCCGAAGATTCCATTTGCCGGACATCTTTCGCCGAAAATCGGCCATCGACCAGATCTTTTAACGTGTAATGTTGTGCCTGCAACAGCAAAACGCTGCTTGCGAAATAGAAGAAAAAAAGTGTCTTTTTCATTTAATATGTTTTGTTTTTGACCGTTTTAGTTCGTTTAATAGCTCAAGCCTGGGATTAAAATCCGCCAATAGATGACTTTATCGGTACAAAAATAAGAATTATATCCGACATTCTCCGGAAGAGAAAACTGCCTCAATCGTTAAATTACAGAAATAACCGGCAAAATCACAAAAATTATACCTAATTTTGCAACGTCATTCTGAAATAGATAACAGAACGTCATTGTTATTATGATTGAACACCAGGGAATCATAACAAGTATATCGGACAAAAAGATATCCGTCAAAATTTTACAACAGTCGGCTTGCAGCACCTGTCATGCGAAAGGGGCATGTATGGCGGCGGACTCGAAAGAGAAAACGATCGATGTAGCAGATGTTACGGGGAAATATAAGATAAATGACCTTGTAATCGTTGAAGGAAAAGAATCAATGGGCTATAAAGCAGTCTTGTGGGCTTTTGTTATTCCTGTTTTTATTCTTGTTCTGACAATAATACTTGCCACATCTGCCTGGAAGTGGAGGGAAACGGAAGCCGCCATAGCCTCCGTCCTCGCATTGGCGCCCTATTACCTGGCACTTTATTTTTTGCGCCATAAAATGGCGAATTCTTTTACATTTACTATCAAAAATTACCGTTGATACTTATAACATGAGTGTATTACTTTCTGCTGTAGCCACATTGGGAGCAATCGGTGCCGGAAGCGCCGCCATCCTCTATTTTGTGGGAAGAAAATTTCACGTGGAAGAGGATCCCCGTATTGAAGAGGTGCAGGAAGCACTTCCTGCAGCCAATTGCGGGGGATGCGGCTTTCCGGGATGTGCATCGTTTGCTAACGCTTGCGTTAAAGCCGAAACATTGGACGATTTGTTTTGCCCTGTTGGCGGACAGGAAACCATGAACAAGGTTGCCGCAATATTGGGAAAAACAGTTGCCACCTCTGCAAAAAAGATTGCGGTTGTCAGGTGTAGCGGTTCGTGCGATGAACGTCCTCAGTTGAACGTATACGATGGGGCTTCCAATTGTGCCATTGCTGCAGCGCTTTACGGCGGCGACACCGGCTGCTCGTTCGGATGCCTGGGATTAGGCGATTGCGAAGAATCGTGCACCTTTGATGCCATCCATATCAATCCCGTAACCCGGCTTCCCGAAGTGGTGGAAGATAAATGTACTGCCTGCGGGGCTTGCGTTAAAGCCTGCCCGAAAGACATCATCGAGTTGCGGAAGCAGGGCCCTAAATCGCGTCGGATTTATGTCAGTTGCGTAAACAAAGACAAAGGCGCTGTTGCCCGGAAAGCTTGTAATGTAGCCTGTATCGGCTGCTCCAAATGTCAACAGGCTTGTCCGTTCGAAGCCATTACGATCGAAAACAACCTGGCGTTCATTATCGATGACAAATGCCGTTTATGCCGCAAATGCGTTCCGGTTTGTCCAACAAACTCCATATTGGAGCTCAACTTCCCGCCGAGGAAAGAAACACCTCCTGCTGTTAAGGAAGAAGCGACGGTAAGCGCTTAATTCAAATAAAAAACTCACCCCAAATAAGTTCTCATCAAGGAGATCCAGGAGTTCTATGTTAAAAACATTTCGTATCGGGGGAATCCACCCTAAAGAAAATAAATTTTCCGCCGGAAAAGCAATACAACCCATTGTTCTGCCCGCGCAAGTTATTATTCCGCTCACGCAGCACATTGGCGCTCCGTGCCAACCTGTGGTTAAAAAAGGCGACAAAGTGAAAGTAGGAACCCTTATCGGAAAAACGGTAGGGTTCGTATCAGCAAACATTCACTCGTCCGTCTCAGGCACTGTGCTAAAAATTGATAAAGCACTTGATGTAAGCGGTTATAAACGCGACGCTGTCTTTATTCAGGTTGATGGTGATCAGTGGGAAGAAAAGATCGATTGTTCCGAAACACTGGTAAAAGAATGTTCTCTTTCTTCCAAGGAAATTATCGACAAGATTTCCGCGTCAGGTATTGTGGGGATGGGAGGTGCAACTTTTCCCACCCACGTAAAACTGATTCCCCCGCCGGGAACAAAAGCCGAAACGCTTATCATTAACGCCGTTGAGTGTGAGCCTTATCTCACGTCCGATCATCAGCTGATGATGGAGAAAACCGAAGAAATTCTGGTAGGCACAACCCTACTGATGAAAGCCATCAACGTGAACAAAGCGGTTATCGGCATTGAGAACAACAAAAAAGATGCCATCGTCAAATTCACGACGGCAGTCAAATCGTACCCGGGTATTACCGTACAACCTCTAAAAGTACAATATCCACAAGGTGGTGAAAAACAACTTATTGATGCCGTTGTCCGACGCCAGGTTCCCAGCGGCGCACTTCCCATTTCGGTGGGAGTGGTAGTCCAAAACGTGGGAACGGCTTTTGCTGTTTACGAAGCTGTTCAGAAAAACAAACCGCTCGTGGAACGTGTGGTTACCGTTACCGGCAAAGATGTCAAAAACCCATGCAACATCCTTGCTCGCGTGGGGATTCCCGTAAATAACCTTATCGATGTCGCCGGAGGAATACCCGAAACAACCGGGAAGATTGTGACTGGCGGACCCATGATGGGAAAGGCCATTTCGAGCGTGGATATTCCTGTAACAAAAGGCACATCGGGAATACTGATTGTCCCAACCCTGGAATCGAAACGAAACAGGATGAGAGACTGCATCCGTTGCACCAAATGCTTAAACGTATGTCCGATGGGATTAAACCCTACGCTTTTGATGAACCTGACAGAATACAGTGAATGGGACAGGGCCGAAAAAGACCGCATAACCGATTGTATCGAATGCGGTTCCTGCAGCTACACCTGTCCGTCCGACCGTCCCCTGCTTGACTATATCCGCCTGGGAAAAGGCAAGGTGATGGGAATCATCAGAGCGAGAAAAACGTAGAGCATCGAGCGCAGGACACTGAGTCAGAATGTGAAATCACTTGATATTTGAAAAAATATACGAAGAGTTGATGATTTTAAATAAAAGAATCGCAACATTTCTCAAAACATTACCATAATAAACAAATGTAAGCAAAAAGTATTCGGTTCCAAGCCCAAAGCTTAACGCCCAATGCTTTGTTTTAAGCAATTTATGAATAACAAACTAATCGTCTCCCCTTCGCCTCACGTGCACAGCGGGGACAGTATCGAAAAGAACATGTACGGCGTACTGATAGCGCTTATCCCGGCGTTTCTGGTCGCAGTGTATGTGTTCAGGCTAGATGCTTTGATAATCACGGTTCTATCGGTATTATTCTGTGTTGGATTTGAATACCTCATCGCCAGGTTTATCCTGAAAAGGGAACCTTCGGTTTTCGATGGCTCCGCCATTATCACCGGCGTATTGCTGGCATTCAACGTACCGTCCAACCTGCCGGTGTGGATCTTGGCCCTTGGAGCACTTTTTTCCATCGGTGTGGTAAAGATGTCGTTCGGCGGATTGGGAAATAATATCTTTAATCCCGCTATTGCAGGGCGTATCTTCCTGCTCATCTCCTTTCCGGCACAAATGACCACGTGGCCCACACCCGGTGTTGGTGCAACAACGGATGCAACAACATCGGCAACCGTTTTATCAAACCTGAGATTCAATCCCGATTCATTGCCCGCCATAAAGGATATGCTTCTGGGGTTTGAAGGTGGGTCCATCGGTGAAATGAGCGCTTTGGCTCTTTTGTTGGGATTGGGGTATCTGTTGTGGAAAAAAATCATCACCTGGCACATCCCGGTATCGATTATCCTGTCGGTAGCCCTGTTTACGGGAATTTTATACATCTTTAATCCCGCTCCGATGGTTAACCCGCTTATCCACCTGTTTTCAGGGGGATTGATGCTGGGAGCCATCTTTATGGCAACCGATTACGTAACGTCGCCAATGACAAAACCGGGCATGCTCATTTATGGCGTAGGTATCGGGTTGATAACTGTTTCTATCCGGCTGTGGGGTGCTTACCCCGAAGGTGTTTCATTTGCCATCTTGCTGATGAACGCTTTTACTCCGCTAATCAATAATTACACAACACCAAAACGATTCGGGGAGGTAGTGAAAAATGGCTAAGTTAAAATCTACATTCAAAAACATGTTCCTTTCGTTGTTCGTAATCAGCTTAGTGGTAGCAGTTCTACTGGCACAAGTGAACAAATTGACTGCCAAACCCATAGCAGCAGCCAAGGCATTAAAATTAGAAAATGCTATAAAAGAGGTAGTTCCCGAATTCGACAACAACCCGGTCGAAGAAGCCTATAAAATGGCCACACCCGCCGGCGACTCCTTGTTGGTTTATCCTGCAAAAAAAGGTGACGAGGTTGTCGGTTTTGCCGTGAACACCTATTCCAATAACGGATTCAGCGGAAACATCCAGCTAATGGTGGGTTTTGATACAGGGGACAAGGTGGTCAATTACGCCGTCCTTTCGCATGCAGAAACACCGGGACTGGGATCAAAGATGAATGCCTGGTTTCGCGATACCGCCAAACCCAATCAAGCTGTGATTGGCAGAAACCTGTCTGAAGGAAATTTAAGTGTTTCAAAAGACGGAGGACAAATCGATGCCATCACTGCATCCACCATCACATCACGTGCTTTCCTGGAAGCCATAAACAAAGCGTATGTGGTTTATAAGGAAAGCGATGCAGATTCGGGTGCCACGCAACAAAACAATCCGGAAAAAAAGCGAAAAGAGGAAAGAGGAGGAACCCATGAATAACAACTTAAAAGTCATTGTAAACGGGCTTATTAAAGAGAATCCCACGTTTGTGCTTCTGTTGGGAATGTGCCCCACCCTGGCAACAACCAGTTCGGCAATAAACGGAATGAGCATGGGACTGGCAACCATGTTTGTGTTGATTTGCTCCAACGCAGCCATCTCTGCATTAAAGAACTTCATTCCCGATATGGTGCGCATTCCGGCCTTTATTGTGGTAATTGCCGCTTTCGTTACGGTTGTGGAAATGGTGATGAATGCCTATGTTCCGGCTTTAGCCGCAAGCCTGGGCATCTTTATTCCGCTTATTGTGGTAAACTGTATTGTATTGGGACGTGCAGAAGCGTTTGCGTCCAAAAACAACGTATTGGCGTCCTCTCTTGACGGTTTCGGTATTGGCCTGGGATTTACCTTGGCACTCACTCTACTGGGAGCCATTCGTGAATTACTGGGAACCGGGAAAATATTTTCCTTATCCATCTATCCGGAAAATTTTGGTTCACTCATCTTCGTGCTTGCTCCGGGTGCATTTATCGTACTGGGGTACCTGATTGCCGTATTTAACAAGTTGCAGAAAAAATAACAATACGGGTTACGAATTAGACGGAAGCTGGTAACATGCTGTTAATGTGAATAATTCAATATTAAAATAAATATAAAATAAGGTTGCACAAGTAAAGTTTTGGCATCCGAAACCCGCACCGCGCAACCCGCAACTGAAAAAATTATGGAATACGTTGGAATTATAATAGTTGCCATCTTTGTAAACAACATTGTTTACTCGCAATTCCTGGGAATCTGCCCTTTCCTGGGCGTGTCTAAAAAAATAGATACCGCCATCGGCATGGGATTGGCCGTTACTTTTGTACTGACCATTTCCACCATCGTCACTTTCTTGCTGCAAAAAGGCATTCTCGATCCTTTCGGCCTGGGATACCTGCAGACCATCTCTTTCATTTTGGTTATTGCCGCTTTGGTACAAATGGTGGAGATCATATTAAAAAAAGTTTCGCCGTCATTGTATCAGGCGTTGGGAGTTTTTCTTCCGCTAATTACCACCAACTGTGCTATTTTGGGTGTTGCTATTTTGGTTATTCAAAAAGATTTTAACTTGTTGCAATCGGTAGTTTTTGCCGTTGCCACCTCACTCGGTTTTGCGCTGGCACTGATCATCTTCTCAGGTATCCGTGAACAGCTCTCCCTGACTAAAATTCCGAAAACCATGCAGGGAATTCCTATCGCTCTGATTACTGCCGGAATTATTGCGATGGCTTTTATGGGATTCTCGGGAATTGACCAGGTGTTTAAATAAGCATCGTTTTTCTCTGACCACGCACTGTACCGTTAAACCATACGTCCCTTTGTTTGTCATAAAGGTAAACAAAACGATGTTTCACTCTTAATACTTACAGATATGAAAAAGTTAATAAACACCATCCTGATCACCTTTGCAGCAACATTGCTTACATCCTGTATGGCTCTTCAAGGCGGGGCTTATTCTCAGAACGGTTACGACGGGGATTACGGTTATTACGACGATGATGACTATTATTACAGTGATAACAACTACGACAACCGGAACGGAGTAAGCATTCAGGTTTTTTACAATGCCCTGCGGCCTCACGGCAGGTGGATGAGACACAACAGCTACGGCGACATCTGGGTACCAAGAGTGGGACGTAATTTTCATCCCTATGCAACCAACGGGTATTGGGTGATGACTGACTACGGAAATACCTGGGTATCCGATTACTCCTGGGGTTGGGCACCATTCCACTACGGACGGTGGTTCTACGATGACTACTACGGATGGGCCTGGATTCCCGGATACGAATGGGCACCTGCCTGGGTAACCTGGAGAACAGGCGGCGGATACTACGGATGGGCTCCCATGGGTCCCAGGATGGGAATAAACATACACATCAATCTACCAATAAACTACTGGGTTTTCTTACCGAACAGGTATATGTACCACAGAAACATGCATAGGTACTACCCCGGAAGAAATTACTATCACGGCATTTACAACAAGACTACTGTCATAAACAACACCTACGTATATAATGACAACCGTTACTACAGTGGCCCGACAGCCAATGAATACCGCAGCACGACCGGAAGAAGCGTGAATGTACGCACATTGGAAACGAGCGGACGCTCAGGAAGAACAACGGTTAACGAAAGGTCCGTAAACGTTTACACCCCGAGGAACGCAAGAAGCAGCGGTAACGGAAATGTTTCGAGATCGGGGAACTCAAGTCCGGCAACAAGAAGTTCTTCTGCAACAAGAGGCACAGTTAACTCTGGCACACGCAGCAGCGAAGTAAACAGAAACGCAACCACAAGGAGCGCAGGGAATTCAAACCGTGAAGCAATAAATAACCGTCCGGACAATAACAGGAATACTCCGGCCCGAAGCAGCAGAGCAACCCGTGAAATAAACAGTTCACGCTCATCAAACGGTGGCTCTTCGAGAAACGTGGCACCGCAGCAAACAAGCAGAAACCGGAACGTCAACGTAAGCAGTAGCAGCAATACGTCCTCTTCTTCCAGAAGCAATGAAGCAACAGCAAGATCACAGCGCTCATCCGGTTCAAACTCAAGAAGTAACGCCGCAGTGAGATCACAAAGTTCATCCAGTAACACAAGAAGTAGTGGATCTGTAGCCTCGACGAGAAACAACGAAAACAGCCCTGCCAGATCTTCATCGGGACGCAGATAGCAGGAGGTTTAGCATATAAATAATGAAAGCCGCTAAAATTAGCGGCTTTCGTATTGTTTAGCGGCAACGTTAATCCGTTTTATTTCGCATAACTCACCGCTCTTGTTTCACGGATCACGGTAATTTTCACCTGACCCGGATAAGTCATGTCGGTTTGTATCTTCTTGGCGATTTCTGCGGAAAGTTTTTCCGTATCCTGATCATCTAGCTTGTCTGCTCCGACAATAACCCGCAATTCCCGTCCGGCTTGAATAGCATAGGTTTTTACCACTCCGGGATACGAAAGGGCCAGGTTTTCCAGGTCGTTCAAGCGTTTCATGTACGCCTCTACAATCTCGTGCCTTGCACCGGGACGTGCACCCGAAATGGCGTCGCAGACCTGAACGATCGGTGCCAGGAGAGTCGTCATTTCCACCTCATCGTGGTGCGAGCCGATAGCGTTGCAGATATCCGGTTTTTCTTTGAATTTCTCCGCCAGTTTCATCCCTAACATAGCGTGTGGCAGCTCCGGCTCATCATCCGGCACCTTGCCAATATCATGCAGCAACCCGGCTCTCCTGGCTTTCTTGGGGTTTAACCCAAGCTCTGCAGCCATAATGGCACATAGGTTGGCTGTTTCGCGGGAATGTTGAAGAAGGTTTTGTCCATAAGAAGAGCGGTATTTCATTTTTCCAATCAAACGAATCAACTCGGGATGCATCCCGTGGATTCCCAAGTCGATAACCGTACGTTTACCCGTTTCCACGATCTCTTCCTCGATCTGTTTCTTCACTTTCGACACTACCTCCTCGATCCTTGCAGGATGAATACGTCCGTCAGCAACGAGTTGATGAAGCGATAGTCGGGCAATCTCGCGACGGACAGGATCGAAGCCCGATAGCACAATCGCCTCGGGAGTATCGTCCACAACGATCTCAACCCCCGTTGCAGCTTCCAGTGCCCGGATATTTCGTCCCTCACGCCCAATGATACGCCCTTTTACTTCATCGGAATCGATATGAAAGACCGTGACGGCATTCTCTATGGCAGTTTCTGTCGCCACACGCTGGATGCTCTGAACAACAATGCGTTTGGCTTCTTTGTTTGCCGTCATTTTAGCCTCTTCCATAATCTCGTTGATGTACGATTGGGCGTTGGTTTTGGCCTCCTCCTTGATCGATTCGATCAAACGCTCCCTGGCTTCATCGGCCGAAAGTCCCGATACTGTCTCCAACTGCTCAACTGACTGGCGATAAACTTTCTCCAGTTCGGCGCTTTTCTTGTCCAACAGTTCTTGCTGGTTGTCCAGATTAACACGAATCGTATCAATCTCGTTTCCTTTCTTGCTCAACTCTTCCTGCCGTTGATTCAACGACATCTCCCGTTGTTTTAACCGGTTTTCGGTAATTTGTATTTTCGATGTGCGCGCATTGGCCTGTTTTTCAGCTTCAGCTTTCATCGAAATAATTTCCTCTTTAGCTTCCAGTAATTTATTTTTCCTGATTACCTCAGCATCTTTTTCGGCATCACTCAAAATATTCTGAGCACGCGAACTGGCTGCCTTACCGGTTAAGTACCAGGCAACAACTGCTCCGATAATTAATCCGATAACTCCTACAATTATTTCCATATTTCTGATTATTAATTATTTATAAAATTCCTGCTTTCAATTTATCCAATCAAACGCAGGAAACGGTTCTACTTTATCGTTTATTGACTCTTGTTTAAAAAAAACGCACCCTCTACGGATTGATTAAAAACAACCGTAAAAAAGTGCGATGTGAGTTAAGCCAGTCCTGATTATCAGGATTCCGTTCTATTTCTTTAAAAAATGATCCAGTTCATTTATCAACGAAGAGAGGGTATCAATTCTCCACCAATGCCTGTATGGCAGTCATAGCCATAAAGTCTTGCACGGTTAAATCGGGGTTCCCTCCAAACTTAACCCTGTACTGATTGATCTTATTGTGTATTGTTTTGGCAGCTTTTCTGAAAGCCTCCTCCTCAGACTGCTTGATCTTCAGCGGATACTTCCGACCGTCAATTTCCAACGTTAATAAAAACTTTTCATCGCCCATAGCATAAATTTTCCGTTTTTAACTGTTCAATAAATTTATGCATTTATCAACTTCTCGCACTAATTTTGACAGCTTGCTTTTGGCAACTTTCACATCCACCGATGCCGCAGTAATGGTCCTTGCCGTTTTTAAACTATCGTATTTTGTTTTCAACCGGTTGAGTTGCTCCGTTTTTTCAACAAGCTGTTGTTGAATAACCTGTAAATCAGATTTTATCCGAATATTTTCTTCTTTAAGAGTGTCGCACATGTACATCACCTGCCTCACACGAAACTCCAGATCAGTCAACAACTTTTTTTTCTCTTCAGTCATGGAAAAACAAAAACTCACGCAAATATAGTCATTGCTCGCATTTTTCACAACTTTTCTCAGGTTATTTTTCATAAATCCATCCCCTTGCATCAAATTCCGAAAAGATTGGTTGAGATTTTGTAAATTTGTGATTCTTCGACCTTGAAAAAGGTTTACACCTATTTCTTACCGGTGTGATAACCAATCTTCAGCAGGTCGAAGAAAGTTTATCGGGTATCAATACAATAAATCAAAATGAACAACATCAAGATAACCGTCAGCGACGAAATTCTAAGAGTTTGTCCCGGGTTTTGCTTCACCGCAATAGGGTGTAGGGTGAAAAATACTCCTCACAACGAAAACTTATGGGAAGAGCTGGATATATTCTCGGCAGATTTTCGATCAAGATATAAAATGGAAGATATAAACAAAAGAAAGGCCATTTTTACCACGCGCCAAACATATAAAAGGCTGGGAAAAGATCCGAACCGGTACCGGCCCTCGGCAGAAGCGTTGTGCAGACGGATCATTAAAGGTATAAATCTATATCCGATCGATACGCTGGTGGACCTGATAAACTTTGTTTCGCTGAAAAGCGGATATTCCATCGGCGGATTCGATTTCGACAAAATCCGTGGGCATCTGGAGCTGGGCATCGGAGCTGCCGGCGAAAAATTCGAAGCTATCGGCCGGGGTTTATTGAATATCGAAGGATTACCGGTATACCGGGATGAGATTGGTGGGATAGGTACACCCACCAGTGACGAAGAACGAACAAAAATAACTGCAGAAACAACCCGCTTATTGATGATCATTAACGGATATTCCGGAAAAGAAGGATTGGAAGAAGCAGCAAGTTTTTCAGTGGAGTTATTAAAAAAATATGCAGGAGCGGAAGAGATTATCTTTTTCTCATCAAAATCCTAAAGGTGGTTCCTTTCCCGGTTTCTGACTGTTTCACGAAAATCCGACCACCGTGATAATTCTCCACGATCCGCTTTGCTAGCGACAATCCCAACCCCCAACCTCGCTCTTTGGTTGTAAATCCAGGTTGGAAAATGCGGTTAAAATTTGATTTTGCGAGTCCCTTTCCGGTGTCGGCAATGTCGAGGAAACAATACCTTCCTTTTTCGCCCATTGAGTAAGTAATAATGCCCTCTCCGCCCATTGCATCAACAGCGTTTTTGGTTAGGTTCTCGACTACCCAGCTAAATAGCGATTCGTTTAGCTGAACAAGCACCGGCGATTCGGGAAAATCGAAAACCAGTTTCACTTTTTCGGAAATCCGCTTTTCAAGATAGCCAGCAGATTGCAGCATTACCTCCTGCCAAGCCACAGGTTTAATCTCTGGTATGGAGCCGATTTTGGAAAGTTTACCAGAAACGGATCCATCCCTTTCAGTTTTAAATACTCTGTCCACGCGATCAGGGACGAGAGAGGTGTTCCCAACTGATGTGCCGTCTCTTTCGATAACCCAGCCCACACCTTGTTCTGTTGGGCTTCTTGTGAACTCATGAGTGCAAAAAATGCCAACGCGATAAAAAATGAAATCGCCAATAGCTGTATATACGGATAAATCTGCAACCGTTTAAGGATGTAAGAGTCATCGTAATAAACATACTGGTTGATCTCCTCAAGCACAATGGGGTCATGCTTTTCAGCAAATTCACCTATTTTTTTCCGCAGAAACTCGCGTGCGCCCTCTTCGGGAAGTTTTATGTTATTGGCCGAAAACATTTCGTTGGCCTTGTCGTACAAGATAACCGGAATGGTATTATTGCTTTGCAAGATCTGCAATATCAGATTCATGTCGTTACTTTCATCGCTTTTGGCTAACAATTCAGTGGCCGCAGCCCAAATCTCGATTTTGTTCCGCTCTTCTTTAGCCAATTCCCTCACGAGCCCATTCGAAAAGACAAGCGAAACCAGGGCAATCGCAATCGCAACAGCCATAAAAACATATTTCACAAGTCGCCGGAAATCAAATAGAGGTTTCATTCGTTCTTTTGCTTTAGCCGCTTACAAAGTAACGAAAAAAGGTTCAATTTATTGGACAAGCAATTTTTTTGTAACAAAATTCACTTTTAGTTCCCGATTCTCCATAAAATTTGTATTTTTGTGCACGAACACAAATATATTTTTAATTTAACACGAGATGAAGAGAATAGTTTTTTTGCTAACGGGAATATTTTTTTCCCTGTTAATCCATGCACAACAAAGACCTGATCCGCAACCGGCACCGGATACGTTTGAAAAATTCAACGTAGGAATGGCAGGGTATACCTTTGTGAAGTTCGATTTGGACAAGACACTGGAAATCATGCAAAGATGTGATGTCCGCTACCTTTGTATCAAAGACTTTCATTTACCGATGAACAGTACTGACGAACAGATTGCCGCTTTTCACGCCAAGCTGAAAGCCAAAAACGTGACCGGTTACGCCGTAGGCCCCATTTACATGCGGTCGCAGGCAGAAATTGACAAGGCGTTTGAGTATGCGAAACGTGTGGGCGTGAAAATGATTGTCGGGGTTCCCAACTACGATTTGCTTCCTTATGTGGATAAAAAAGTGAAAGAGTACGATTTCAAGTACGCTATTCACCTTCACGGACCGGATATGCCCCTTTACCCTGATGCCGATGATGTTTGGAAAAACGTCAAAGACCTCGATCCCCGCATCGGGATGTGCCTGGACATTGGTCATGACCGCCGCAACGGAAAAGATCCGGTGAAAGACTTGAAAAAATACCGGTCTCGCGTTTTTGATGTGCATATCAAAGACGTAACCGGAGCCACCAAACAAGGCTATTCGGTTGAAGTCGGCCGGGGGATCCTCGATATTCCCGCATTTGTAAAAATGCTTAGGAAAGTTGGTTACGAAGGCGTTTGCAGCCTGGAGCATGAGCGCAACATGGATGATCCGTTCATGGGTATTGCCGAATCCATCGGATATTTCCGCGGGGTAATAGCTGCCACAAAATAATCATGATCACTTTCCTGATAATCGGGATAACAGTCCTAATCTCTATAGCTGCTTTCAGCAACTACTCCTTGATGGATAAATTCATTTTCCGGCCCGCTGAAAGCGGGTCCGGAAGATGGTATCGTTTCTTCACATACGGTGTACTACACGCCGATTACACACACCTCATCTTCAACATGTTCACGCTCTATTTCTTTGGTGGAGATATTGAGCGGACTTTTAAAACTACATTCGGAGAACAGGCTGGGGTCTTCTTTTACCTGCTTCTCTACGTAACTGCCCTGCCCATATCCATATTCCCCACCTACCTGAAACAGAAAAGCAACACCAATTACCGGGGGTTGGGTGCGTCCGGAGCAGTTTCTGCCATAATTTTCGCGTACATCCTCATCAATCCGATGAATTTCATGG
The DNA here is from genome assembly GCA_022840285.1 of Porphyromonadaceae bacterium. GTDB lineage: Bacteria > Bacteroidota > Bacteroidia > Bacteroidales > Dysgonomonadaceae > Petrimonas. The sequence goes on along the minus strand of JALHIE010000010.1, from coordinate 12,081 downwards.
GAATTCTATTTATCCCGGTATGGTTGCCCGCTTTCCTTTTCGGAACAATCTTTTTGCTTATCTCTGTTTCTCTCGATAAAAAACAATCCAAGGGAATCAATCACTCGGCACACATAACGGGCGGTTTATACGGGGTCGTTTTTATGGTAACGGTTTTCATCGCTTTTGCCAACATCAACCTGATAAGCGAGTTTGCCGACAAAGTGAAAATAGATTCAATATACGATCTTATCCGGATAGGTTATTGATTCGTAAAAACACAACATGTATAGACATTTTTGCCTAATTTTGCAGGAAAATGTTCATCCATGAATTTGAAAAGCGACAACAAATCCCTGCATTGGCAAGTATTGGAAAGCGAATACCTGCATCGGGAACCCTGGTTAACAGTCAGAAAAGAGCGGCTGCAATTGCCCAACGGAAATATTGCTCCTGAATATTACGTGCTGGAGTACGCCAATTGGGTGAACACGATTGCGATAACCCGCGAGAAAAAGTTTGTGCTGGTCAGGCAATACAGGCACGGAATCAAGCAGGTTTGCTACGAGCTGTGTGCGGGGGTATGTGAAAACAGCGACCGGTCGCCTCTCGAATCGGCAAAAAGGGAGTTGATGGAAGAAACCGGCTACGGAAACGGGAAATGGAGCGAATTTATCTGCGTTTCTCCCAATGCAAGCGCCAACACCAACCTCTCCTACTGTTTTATCGCTGAGGATGTGGAAAAGATAAATGACCAGGCGCTGGAAGATTCCGAAGATCTTACGGTGCATCTTTTTTCTCTTGATGAAGTAAAAGAGTTGCTGACGAACGGAGAAATCATTCAGGCTACCATGGCTGCTCCTTTATGGAAATACATGGCTGTAAACAAGTTACTATGAAAGATGCCGCCTTATACCTGATTCCCACAACGCTGGGAGACAC
>JALHIE010000010.1:0-11094 GCA_022840285.1 Porphyromonadaceae bacterium | reverse complement strand
CTTTCTACGAGTTGAACGAACATACCGACCGGCATCGTATTTCAGCGTACCTGAAACCCATCCGGCAGGGAGAAAGTGTGGGAATTATCTCCGAAGCAGGCTGTCCCGCCATAGCCGATCCGGGAGCTGATGTAGTGGCTATTGCACAAAGCGAAAGAATAAAAGTTGTACCGCTGGTTGGCCCGTCATCCTTACTCATGGCAATGATGGCATCGGGATTCAACGGGCAAAGCTTTGCTTTTCACGGCTACCTACCCATTGAGTCCGGCGAACGGATAAAAACACTTAAGAAACTGGAGAACAGGGTATATTCCGAAAATCAAACGCAGCTTTTTATCGAAACACCCTACCGCAACCAAAAGCTGGCAGAAGATATTTTACAGTATTGCAAACCTCAGACACTGCTATGTATCGCGATGAATATTTCCTGCAAGGATGAATACATTGCAACAAGACCGGTGAAGGCCTGGAAAGGCAATTTGCCCGATATGCACAAGAAACCGTGCGTATTTCTTATATACAGATAGGCGCTATAAGCAATAAACCCATAACCCGAATGAACATTCAACACAACATTCAACTTCAACCCTACAATTCTTTTAAAACAAAAGCGCTGGCTAAACTTTTCGCACAACCGTCAACCATTACCGAATTGCAGGAAATTCTCTCCAGCTACAAAACCGAAAAGAAGTTGGTTATCGGAAGCGGATGCAACCTGTTTTTCACCCGAGATTTCGACGGGCTGATTATCAAACCCGAAATCCACGGCATCCGTGTTTTAGAGGAAAATGCCGATTGGGTAGAAATTGAAGCAGGGGCAGCGGAAGATTGGGACAACTTCGTGGAGTTCTGTGTTTCCCGCGGTTATTCGGGAGTGGAAAACCTATCGCTTATCCCCGGGACTGTAGGAGCGGCTCCCATACAAAACATCGGTGCTTACGGAGCCGAAGTAAAAGACGTAATCACGTACGTGAAAACAGTGGAAACCTCAAGTGGCAAAATTGAATGTTTCTCCAACACAGCATGCAATTTTTCCTATCGAAACAGCATCTTCAAGCAGACCCGTAAATTTGTGGTAACCTCGTCGGTTTTCAGGTTGCAAAAAGCATTTACGTACGTAGAAAAATATGCCGACCTGAACCTGGAACTGAAAAACAACCCCCATCCCTCTTTATTTCAGGTAAGGGAAGCCATTATCCGGATCCGTACCCGCAAATTACCCAACCACCTGGAACTGCCTAACGCGGGGAGTTTCTTCAAAAACCCCATTTTATCAAAACCGCAAAAGGAAAAACTGCTCACACTCCTACCCGATGCGCCCATATACAATATCGGAGACAACGGTTTCAAAACCTCGGCGGCATACCTTATCGAAAAAGCGGGATACAAAGGGGTACGGAAAGGTAACGTAGGTATTTACGAACGCCACGCGCTGATTGTCGTGAATTACGGAACCGAAAACGGAAAAGAAATCCTGAGTTTCGTTCAGAATATTCAACGTGAGATACAAACCAAATTCAATATCAAACTGGAACCCGAAGTCTGGATTTTTTAATATTTATCTATAAAAACCCGCGAATTTTATGCAAAACATGAAATGCTATACGCCGTTTGTATTAATTTCCGTAATTTTGCACAAATTCAATTCTGAAATCTGAAATCGACATATGGCATCATTTATTATTGAAGGCGGACACCGGCTAAAAGGCGAAATATTCCCTCAGGGAGCAAAGAACGAAGCATTACAGGTAATCTGTGCCACATTGCTTACCGATGAAGAGGTCGTTATTGAAAACATTCCCGATATCCTGGATGTGAACAACCTGATAGCATTGCTCAAAGACATGGGAGTGGAAGTGCATCAAATAAATCCGGCCACCTATTCGTTCAGAGCTTCAGCTATTGATCTTGAGTTCACGAAGACCGGAGAGTACATCAGAAAAATCGCTGCCTTGCGAGGTTCGATCATGATAATAGGGCCGCTTCTGGCACGATTCGGAAAAGCCATTGTTCCCAAACCGGGAGGCGACAAAATAGGACGGCGGCGTCTGGACACACACTTCAACGGAATCATGAAGCTGGGCGCCGAACTGGTTTTCGACGAGAAAAAGCAACTCTTCTACCTTTCCGCCAACCGCCTGCGCGGACAATACATCCTGCTGGAAGAAGCATCGGTTACCGGAACCGCCAACTTGCTGATGGCTGCCGTGTTTGCAGAAGGAGAAACCATTATCTATAATGCCGCCTGTGAACCTTACGTGGAACAGTTGAGCAAAATGCTCGTAAGGATGGGAGCAAAAATCGAAGGGATAGGTTCCAACCGGCTTACCGTAAAAGGAGTCGCAAAACTGGGAGGTTGCCGCCACAAACTGCTGCCAGACATGATCGAAGTCGGCAGTTTTATAGGAATGGCGGCGATGACGGCATCGGAAATAACCATAAAGAACGCGTCGATAGAAAACCTGGGAATCATTCCCGAAAGCTTCCGCAGGTTGGGTATCGCTGTTCGGCAACAGGGCGACGATTTATACATTCCGCCCCAGGAACATTACACTATCGAATCGTTTATCGACGGCTCCATCCTAACCATTGCCGATGCACCGTGGCCCGGACTTACCCCGGACTTACTGAGCGTCATGCTCGTTGTTGCCACCAAAGCCGAAGGGTGCGTGCTGATCCACCAGAAAATGTTTGAGAGCCGTCTGTTTTTCGTGGACAAGCTTATCGATATGGGTGCCCAGATTATTTTATGTGACCCGCACCGGGCAACAGTTATCGGGTTAGGTGACCGATTCCGTCTTCGTGGGATGATCATGACCTCACCCGATATTCGCGCCGGGATTTCGCTTCTTATTGCGGCGATGAGTGCCAAGGGCAAAAGCACTATTCACAATATCGACCAGATAGACCGGGGTTATCAGGATATTGATCTTCGGTTGAATAAGCTGGGTGCAAACATTGAGAGGAGATGAAACGAAAAAATTTGCTTTTTCCCCAACTCTTTTGTTACTTTGCACCGTGTTATCATCAACGGAATTAACCTGTCAAAAGTTTAGAAACTTGCTTTTCAAAAACTCGATTGAAAAAACACGTAAAGGATTTAAAGATTTATAAATCAAAATATTTATTATGACTAATGAAACTGTAATTACAGATTTGAAGCAGGTAACGATACGGTTTTCCGGCGACTCGGGCGACGGGATGCAGTTAACCGGGACGTTATTTTCCACTTTGTCTGCCATTTTTGGAAATGAAATCGCCACTTTTCCCGATTATCCGGCAGAGATTCGCGCGCCGCAAGGCACGTTAAACGGAGTGTCAGGATTTCAGGTACGGGTAGGATCGAAAGATATTTATAATGCGGGCGATAAAGCCGATGTATTGGTTGCGATGAACCCTGCTGCATTAAAAGTCAACCGCCAGCACTTGAAAAAAGGATCGATCGTAATTTTCGACACCGATTCTTTTACACGAAAAGACTTGGAGAAAGCGCTCTTCAAAACAGAAGATCCTTTTGCTGAACTTAATCTCGAGTACGTTCAACCCATTCCGGTGGCCATCACATCGATGACCAAAGACTCACTGGCAGACAGCGGAATGGAAAACAAGGATATTTTACGAAGCAAGAACATGTTTTCGTTGGGTATCGTTTGCTGGCTCTTTAACCGGCCGATTGAGATTGCCGAACAACTGTTGAAAGACAAATTCAGGAAAAGGCCAAAGCTGGTCGAAACCAATATAAAAGCACTAACGGACGGATATAACTACGGAAACAACATACACCTGACAGCTACTACCTACCGGATCGACACTGTAGAAACCGGAAAGGGTTTTTATACCGATATAAACGGAAACACCGCCACAGCGTACGGCCTGATTGCCGCTGCCGAAAAAGCCGGGGTAAAACTTTTTCTCGGCTCCTACCCCATCACGCCGGCCACCGATATTTTACAGGAACTCTCCGCAAGGAAAGACCTGGGTGTAAAAGCATTGCAGATGGAAGATGAAATTGCCGGAATCTGTACCGCCATCGGTGCCAGCTTTGCCGGAAGCTTGGGTGCAACCTCCACTTCTGGTCCCGGGTTATCGCTCAAAAGCGAAGCACTTGGACTGGCAGTGATGACCGAACTGCCGCTGGTGGTGATCGATGTACAGCGGGGGGGCCCGTCAACGGGAATGCCTACCAAGAGCGAACAAGCTGATTTGTTTCAGGCTCTGTACGGAAGAAACGGCGAAAGCCCCCTGGCAGTGATAGCGGCTACCACCCCCACCGATTGTTTCGACAGTGCCTACTGGGCATCGAAAATTGCCTTGGAACATATGACTCCGGTAGTCTTACTTACAGACGGGTACATTGCCAACGGTGCATCAACGTGGAAAATTCCGAATCTTGAAGAGTATCCCTCCATCACCCCACCCTACGTTCAGAAGGACTTCAAAGAAAGTGCCGAAAGCTGGAAGCCTTATCTCCGCGACGAAGAAACGCTGGTAAGGTATTGGGGTGTCCCGGGCACCGAAGGATACATGCACCGCATCGGAGGACTGGAAAAAGATTATTTCACGGGTGTGATATCGTCCAATCCCGAAAACCACCAACTGATGGTAAACACCCGCAAGGCAAAAATAAAAAAGATAGCCGACTTCATCCCCGAACAGGAGGTTATCGGCAATAAGGATGCCGATACGCTCATTGTTGGATGGGGAGGAACTTACGGTCATTTGCTGGAAGTAATGATGCGCATTCAGGATAAAGACAAGAAGGTGGCGCTTGCTCATTTCAGGTTTATCAATCCGTTGCCACGCAACACGTACGATATGTTGAAGAAATACAAGACCATTATCGTTGCCGAGCAAAATACCGGCCATTTTGCTTCCTATTTGCTGAGCCAGTTCGATGATATCAAGGTACACCGGTTCAATCGGGTGGAAGGACAACCTTTCAGCGTAAGTGAGCTGGTGGATGAGTTTATTAAAATTATGGGAGACAACTAACAATTAAACGTATGGAAACAGCAACAGCAGAAAAAATACAAGCAAAATATACCCAAAAAGATTACAAGAGTGAAGTAAATGTACGTTGGTGCCCGGGGTGCGGGGACTTCGCTATTTTAAGCTGTGTGCATAAAGCCATGGCAGAACTGAATATCCATCCGCACGAGACGGTGGTGGTCTCGGGGATTGGTTGTTCATCGCGTTTGCCCTACTACATGAACACGTACGGATTTCACGGCATCCACGGCCGGGCTGCAGCCATCGCCACCGGAGTGAAAGTATCCAACCCCAACCTGAATGTATGGGTGGCAACCGGCGACGGCGATTCACTGGCAATCGGCGGGAACCATTTTATCCACACCGTCCGGAGAAATGTAGACATCAACATCATCTTGTTTAACAACAAGATTTACGGGCTTACCAAAGGACAGTACTCCCCCACCTCCGATCGTGGATTTGTTTCCAAATCATCGCCTTACGGAACGGTGGAAGATCCTTTCCGCCCATCGGAACTTTGCTTCGGAGCAAGAGGGACATTCTTCGCCAGAGCCATTGACGTGGATATGAAGAACACTACCGAGATAATGGTAGCCGCGGCCAGACACAAAGGGACGTCGGTGGTGGAAGTATTGCAGAACTGCATCATTTTTAACGACGGTATTCACAATAAGATTGCTGATCGCGCGTGGAAAGCCGAAAAGACAATTATGCTGAAACACGGCGAAAAAATGATTTTCGGACTCGAGAACAACCGGGGAATTGTCCTGGATGGATGGAACTTAAAAGCTGTTACCATCGGCGAAGAGGGATATACAATGGACGATATCCTGGTTCACGATACCTCCACAACAGACAACGCATTACACATCAAACTCAGCCTGATGGGTTACGACAATGATCTTCCGGTGGCCCTGGGTGTTATCCGCTCAGTGGATTCGCCATCATACGAAGCCGAATACGAGAATCAGATTGCCGAAGTGCAGAAGAAAGCTGCCAAAAAGTCATTTACCGATTTTCTGATGAGCTCTTCCCATATCTGGGAAATGAAATAACGGAGCAAAAGAGCGTTGTAGAATAAATGGGGCAATCTCTTTTTGAGATTGCCCCATTTATTTAAGACCTTTTCACGCCGATAGAAAATTTATCACAGCATATCAACCGCAAGCAAGGGTAGCGTTTTGCACAATCCGGATTGACTTAAACCGCTTTTCCAAACAAAATTGTTGTAAAGCGTGAACAAAATCATCATCTTTACAGTTTGAATAAATTAACTACAACAACTGACCGATGGATACCCGCAAAGAGTTAAATTTTATGGATATAGGAACCATAGAAGAATTGTATAAACAGTATATGGAAAATCCGGAAAGTGTCGATGAGAGCTTCCGTTTTTTCTTTCAGGGTTTTGATTTAGCCACCAGGTATTTCCCTACCAGACCACAGGAAATCAAGGGAGATGCCGGAGTCTCCACCGGAGAAATTTCCGTAACGAACCTCATCACAGGATACAGGCGCAGGGGACACCTGTTTACCAAAACCAATCCGGTCCGTTCGCGCCGGCAATATTCGCCTACACTCGATCTGGATAATTTCAATCTTTCCGAAAGTGACCTGGACAAGGAATTTGAAGCCGGGAAAGAGATCGGAATAGGCAGAGCAACCTTGAGAGAAATTGTCGAACACTTGAGTGAGACCTACTGCAAATCCATCGGCGTGGAATACCGTTACATGACGAAACCGGAAATCGTGCAATGGTTGCAGCAAAAAATGGAAAGCAGCAGAAATCAGGAAACTCTTCCCAACGACAAAAAGCTGCACATTCTCAACAGCCTGATCGAAGCATCTGGATTTGAAGATTTTATGCACAGAAAGTACGTAGGGCAAAAAAGGTTTTCGCTGGAAGGATCGGAAGCCATTATTCCTGCCTTGGACGCCATCGTTTCTCACGGAGGGGCATACGACGTCAACGATATCGTAATAGGAATGGCACACCGGGGGAGACTCAACGTACTGACGAACATCATGAAAAAACCTTATGCTCAGGTGTTCCGCGGGTTTACAGCCGAAAACTACGAAGAAGAGATAAAGTACGGCGACGTAAAATATCACCTGGGGTATAACAACACATTTCCGTCAGCCTGGCGCCCAACCCCTCGCACCTGGAAGCAGTGGGACCTGTGGTGGAAGGAATTGCCAAAGCCAAGTTAGAACAGGAACATGATTTTCAATACAATCAGGTGTTGCCCATTTTGATACACGGTGATGCCGCCATTGCCGGGCAAGGGGTTGTTTACGAGACTATTCAGTTCTCAAAACTGGACGGATACAAAACGGGCGGGACCATCCATATTGTGATAAACAACCAGGTGGGGTTCACCACCAACTACCTGCAGGGACGGTCCAGCACCTACTGTACCGACGTTGCCAAAGTAACCCAGTCGCCCGTTTTTCATGTAAACGGAGACGACGTGGAGGCTATGGTTTTTGTTGCAAAGCTGGCGCTGGAGTTCCGTCAAAAATTCAATATCGATGTGTTTATCGATCTGCTCTCGTACCGGAAATACGGGCACAACGAAGGTGACGAACCCCGCTTTACGCAACCCAAGTTGTACGATATCATTGCCAAACATAAAAATCCACGTGAAATTTATGCCGAGAAACTCATCAGCCAGGGAGTACTCACCCAACAGGAATACGAAACCCGGGTAGCAGACTTCCATAAGGTGTTGGATCAGGCATACGAAACGGCTAACAAAAGTACGCAATTGAATATCCAACTTTTTCTTGAAGAGCAATACAAGGACATAAGGTTTCCCAAGGCAGAAGATTTCGAAACCGTCGCCAATACCAAGATATCAAAAGAGATGTTTCTGGAATTGGCAGAAAGGATAACGTCATTGCCTAAGGACAAGCATTTTTACAACAAAACCGTCCGGCTGTTTTCGCAAAGAGCCGGAAAATTATCCCGTTCGGTTGAGCGGACAGGATTCCGAGCGGGGAACTTTCTCGCACCGTCATGCTGAAATCATAACCGAAGACGGTGAAGAAAAATATTTCCCGCTGAAGAACTTAGGGGGTGAGCACGCCATGGTGCGTGTCTACAACTCACCGCTCAACGAATACGGAGTGCTGGGGTTTGAGTACGGGTATTCACTCGCCAACCCTTTCGGGTTAACCATCTGGGAAGCTCAGTTCGGGGACTTTTTCAACGTGGGACAGGTAATCGTGGACCAATATATTTCTGCCGCCCAGGAAAAATGGGGCGTAAAGTCGGGTTTGGTAATGTTTCTGCCGCACGGATACGAAGGACAGGGAGCTGAGCATTCGAGTGGAAGAATAGAACGTTTCCTTAGCCTGTGCGCTAACTTTAACATGCAAGTGGTTAACCCCACGACACCGGCGAATCATTTCCATGCCATCCGTCGACAATTGCACCGCAATATCCGGATTCCGTTGATCGCGTTTACGCCGAAGAGTTTGCTGCGTCATCCCGATTGCACCTCAACGATCGCTGACTTTACCGAGGGACATTTCCAGGAAATAATTGCCGACGACAACGTAAAATCCTTGTCTAAAGTAACCAAACTCCTGTTGTGTTCAGGTAAAATCTATTACGAACTGGATGCCGCACGCAAAGAAGCCAATGCGGAGCATCTCTCCATTGTTCGCATCGAGCAGCTCTATCCGTTCCCTAAAAAACAACTCAAGGAGGTCCTGAAAAGTTACAGCAAAGATACAAAGCTTGTCTGGGTGCAGGAAGAACCGCAGAACATGGGTGCTGCAATGTTTGTTAAACACTGGATCGGCGACGGCAACCTGCAAATCATCAGCCGTCCCTCAAGCGGTGTAACAGCAGAAGGCTTAACGGCTTTACACAAGATGCATCAGGCAGAGATCATCAAGGAAGCAATAAAATAGAAAGGGACTTCAGAACACTTCGCCGAAAGATAACGGAATCTGACGTTCCAAACCGTAAATTGTAAATCGTAAATTGTTATGGCAATAGTAGAAATAAGGGTACCCAGCCCCGGAGAATCGATAACGCACGTCGAGCTTTATAAATGGCTCGTTGCAGACGGAGCAGTAGTAAAGAAAGACACGGAAATCGCCGAGTTGGAATCAGAAAAGGCAACACTGACATTGGTTGCCGACGAATCGGGAAAAGTATCGTTGAAAGCTTCGGAGGGCGATAGCCTGGAGGTGGGAACTGTGGCATGTACCATTGATACGTCCGTTCAGCCCGAAGAAGTTGCGGAAGTAGGGGAGAAAAAACAGGCAGCGGCTCCGGCAGCCGGAGAAAAGGAGGAAACAAGCACCATACCGGTCAAAGCAGAAGCCTCGAAAACGGAAACAAAAACCACACCGGATGAGTACGGAAACATAAAAGTTACTCCACTCGCCAAACGGGTAATGGAAGAAAACGACCTGTCGCTGGAAGAGGTTATAAGCGGCCTCCGTCGGCTGAAACGCTCCGACGTGGAAGCAGTACTGGCAGCAAACGGCGTAAGTTCTGCAACCGGATTAAAAAAACCAGCAAGCCGTGAATCCAAAACTGACCGGATGAGTTCGTTGCGTCGGAAACTGAGTGAACGCCTTGTTTCCGTAAAAAACGAAACAGCCATGCTTACTACATTCAACGAAGTAAACATGAAGCCGATAATGGATTTACGAAGAAAAAATCAGGACAAATTTGTTGAAAGGCACGGAGTTAAACTGGGTATGATGTCGTTTTTCCTGAAAGCCAGTTCCATCGCACTGCAGGAATTCCCGAGCGTAAACTCGATGATGGAAGGTGAGAACATGACCACGTACGACTATGCGGATATTTCGGTAGCGGTAAGTACACCCAAGGGATTGATGGTCCCCGTTATCCGGAACGTGGAAAGCATGGGGTTGGCAGAGATTGAAAAAGCCATTGCCGAAGTTGCCGATAAAGCCCGCAAGGGGAAGTTGTCTATCCCCGAAATGACGGGTGGAACGTTCACAATAACTAACGGCGGAATTTTCGGATCGATGATGTCTACACCGATCATTAATCCCCCTCAATCTGCCATTCTGGGAATGCACAATATTTTAGACCGGCCGGTGGTGGTCGAAGGACAGATTACAGTACGACCGATGATGTACGTGGCGCTGTCTTACGACCATCGTGTGATTGACGGTCGCGAGTCGGTGGGTTTCCTGGTGCGGGTCAAGCAGCTGCTCGAAAATCCGACCGACATGCTCTTCGGGAAAAGCAGCGGGGAAAAAGAGTTGCTGGAACTGTAAGTCACTCCCTCTTTCTTCTTCTGATTTCTTTCTCGATGAGCTTCAGTTCACGGCTCGATTGTCCTTTTACCGATGTGTTTTCCTCGGCCCTGCGGAAAAGATAAGGCATCATTGTTTTCACTTCACCGTAAGGCACATATTTTACGACATTGTAACCCTTTTCAGCCAGGTTAAAGGTAATGTGATCACTCATGCCGTAGAGTTGCGAAAAATAAATATGCGGATGATCATGAGGCAGGCCGCGTTCATCAATTAAGTGCGCCAGCAGTTGTGAGCTCACTTCGTTATGGGTGGCTACCATAAAATGGATGGTATCGATGTGGTCCATGAAATAACGGATAACTTCATTGAAATCGTGGTCAGTAGCTATCTTATCAGGCTGAATGGGTGACAGATAACCCATTTCAGCAGCACGCGCACGCTCAATCTCCATATACGCCCCCCGTACAATCTTAAGCCCAAACTTCACTCCCTTATCCAAGGCAATCCGGTGGTGCTCCTTTAACCGGTTAATGGCATCGTGACGGTACATCTGATAGGTATTTTGTACGATGGCCGCATCCTTGTTGTACCTTTCCATCATTTCCAGCACCAGGTCGTCCAAAACGGGTTGAATCCAAGTGTGTTCCGCGTCGATAAGTACAGGAACACCCAGTTCGTAACCCCGTTTAAAAATTGACTCCACACGGTCGTAAACCCTTCTGTATTCTTTCGACTCCTCCTCAGAAAGCTGCACTTTTTCACTCACTTTGGCAAGCAGGTCGAACCGTCCGACACCGGTTATTTTAAATGCACTGAACGGTACATGCCTGTTGTTACGGGCAAACTCTATTG
>JALHIE010000251.1 GCA_022840285.1 Porphyromonadaceae bacterium | reverse complement strand
CTGTTCCATTTCTGGTCGGTGGTTACCAGGCCAAACAGCTCCATGAAGTTCCGGTACGTCCTGAACAGGTAACAGTCGATGCTCCGCATGCCCTCATAGGCATCGGGGCGCATGTCGAAATACCCCTTCGCGTAATCCATGTCCGAGGGCGATTCCCCGGGCATCTGCCTGCGCACCCTGTCGAACACCAGGAGCGAAAGGCCGGCATCCCGAAATCCCAATCCCGGTGTAAACTCATAGCCATCATATCGGCTCAGGTCGAACAAATGCACGAAATCACGGATCAACGTCTCCAGCAGCAACTGCCGGTCCGCGAGCAGTTTCTCCCCCTTCCTTGTCATTATGAGAGCATTATTCCGTTTGCGGATGATCCCCGACACCGTTGCCAGGTCGCGTGCAATCATCACAAACCGCGCGTCGGTCTCCTTGATTCTCTTATCGGGATACTTCGTGTAGTACCAGTCGCGGACACCCGTCAGATACATCTCCCTGACCACTTTCAGAGGCAGGTTACCCGTGTTTGTCAGCTTCAAGGTACCGTTCTCCTCCCTGATAAAATGGCAGAGGCAGACAACCTGCCTGAGGATGGGGATCTGTTCGAGATCATCCTCATCCAGCCTGTTTAAGCCGATCACCCCTTTCGGATAAAAAGCGGTAACCATGATCCGTTCAATGCGGTAACCATGATCCGTTCAATAATGTGTGGTAAGATCATCGTGGTAAGTCTCTAATCGGTGAATAATTACAAAGATAGGAAATCTATTCCGCATATTATTTGGACAAATCAGCGTTATTTCATAATTTTGTGAACTGAACATTGAAATTAATCCAATGAATAGTTCTCGAAATAAGGACTTAATTTTGTCTGTTTTCAGCGATACACGAACTGTGTTCTCGCTGAACGATGTTGCCATGCTCATCGGAGAGAGCGAATTTAAGAAGCTGAATGAGCGATTGAATTATTATGTCCGCAAAGGGAAGCTGCTTCGTCCGCGAAAGGGCATTTACGCCAAACCCGGATATAAACCCGAAGAGTTGGCCTGTACGCTTTACACTCCATCTTACATCTCGCTTGAATATGTACTGCAAAAGGCCGGCATTGTCTTTCAATATGATGAACGGATAACCGTGATAAGCTATTTGAGCCGCAGTGTAGATATCGAAGGCCGCATTTATGCCTATCGAAAAATCAAGGGAGAGATCCTGATTGTCACGCAGGGTATCATCCAAACCGGTAATGTGAACATTGCCATACCTGAACGTGCCTTTCTGGACATTTTGTATTTGAATAAGGAATACTATTTCGACAACCTGACTCCCCTGGACAAAAATTTAATAACCAAACTTTTGCCGGAATATAATTCCAAAACACTTACGACAAAAGTAAAAAA
>JALHIE010000107.1:3956-9276 GCA_022840285.1 Porphyromonadaceae bacterium | reverse complement strand
AATTTTGTACTTTCGCGTTATTGTGTATCAACGATACTTATTTTCAATAGTTTACACATATGCTGTCGCACCCCGCGTGGGTGCGTGGATTGAAACTCAAGATTCCACTATACCACAAAACAGCATAAAGTCGCACCCCGCGTGGGTGCGTGGATTGAAACGCACCAACAAACAGAAACAACAAACAATAAACAACGTCGCACCCCGCGTGGGTGCGTGGATTGAAACGTATAATCGAAGAATTAGCGGATAATGACATTTGTCGCACCCCGCGTGGGTGCGTGGATTGAAACACTCATTAGTTACTGGTATGTTTTATTTCTCTATAAGTCGCACCGTCGCACCCCGCGTGGGTGCGTGGATTGAAACTGACCGCTTGGACTTCAACGGCAACCCTATCCTGTCGCACCCCGCGTGGGTGCGTGGATTGAAACATAGCCACAGCGGCATGGCTTGCCAGCGTTGTAAGTCGCACCCCGCGTGGGTGCGTGGATTGAAACATCGGTGAACTTGACGAATCGGGAGTACAGAGTGAGTCGCACCCCGCGTGGGTGCGTGGATTGAAACACATACAGGGTGCTGATTGCGGCACTCCAGTTCAGTCGCACCCCGCGTGGGTGCGTGGATTGAAACTATCTATTGTATTGATAAGACCGGCCCAGAGTTTGTCGCACCCCGCGTGGGTGCGTGGATTGAAACGCCATTTTATAGTTTAATTTTCGCTTTTCGGTTCGTCGCACCCCGCGTGGGTGCGTGGATTGAAACGCAGTTTGACCTATGGATCCAGGAAGGAAAGATAAGTCGCACCCCGCGTGGGTGCGTGGATTGAAACGCTTATCTATCAACACCAACACGGCCCCATTCCGTCGCACCCCGCGTGGGTGCGTGGATTGAAACAGATTTGAGATAGACTTCAGAGAGGCGGTATTGGTCGCACCCCGCGTGGGTGCGTGGATTGAAACGTTCCGAGTTGGTCAAACACGGGAGCCATTACAGGTCGCACCCCGCGTGGGTGCGTGGATTGAAACTGCTGGGTAGCGTACCTACCTACACGGTTCCTCAGTCGCACCCCGCGTGGGTGCGTGGATTGAAACAGGGTTGAAAAAACTTGCAAAGGCGCAAAGGTTAACGTCGCACCCCGCGTGGGTGCGTGGATTGAAACTCTTTATACGTACCCATCCTCTCCGCCAATTCCTGTCGCACCCCGCGTGGGTGCGTGGATTGAAACTTATACTGCGACATCTGGGTAACATCAGCATCATAGTCGCACCCCGCGTGGGTGCGTGGATTGAAACGAATCATGCGGTTACGAGGTAAAACACGTTGCAGTCGCACCCCGCGTGGGTGCGTGGATTGAAACACGACAGCATAGGTTTTGGTAAGTACAAGCGTGGGTCGCACCCCGCGTGGGTGCGTGGATTGAAACACGATCATTCAGGGGTAACAATAAGCACGCATGGGTCGCACCCCGCGTGGGTGCGTGGATTGAAACGTTCCCGAAAGCCCTTATTGCAGCCTCCATTGTCGTCGCACCCCGCGTGGGTGCGTGGATTGAAACTTTGGGTTGCAAAAAACTTGCAATTGTGCAAAGGTGTCGCACCCCGCGTGGGTGCGTGGATTGAAACATTGAGGAATCGGAATCGGAATCGGAAACAGAGTCGCACCCCGCGTGGGTGCGTGGATTGAAACATCCCCGTGCTCATAGTCAAGTTTCTCCCACCACGTCGCACCCCGCGTGGGTGCGTGGATTGAAACTCTGTCTGAGCGCAGGGTCCCCAAGTTTGATACGTCGCACCCCGCGTGGGTGCGTGGATTGAAACGAACACCACACCGCAGAACACCGAGAACAACGCCGTCGCACCCCGCGTGGGTGCGTGGATTGAAACTTTCTGCGTATATCAACAGGTAGATTGCGTACACGGTCGCACCCCGCGTGGGTGCGTGGATTGAAACATCCACATATCAAACCCCTCATGTTCCTTTTTCCGTCGCACCCCGCGTGGGTGCGTGGATTGAAACATTGAGTGCGTTCAGCACATCGTCATAAGAGGAGTCGCACCCCGCGTGGGTGCGTGGATTGAAACGTCGAATTTGACATTCCTTCTGCAAGCTGCGATGGTCGCACCCCGCGTGGGTGCGTGGATTGAAACGCCTCTTGATAAACAGCTACCGTGTCAGAATAAAGTCGCACCCCGCGTGGGTGCGTGGATTGAAACATTCAAGATGGAGATGAGATGATGACAACGATTAGTCGCACCCCGCGTGGGTGCGTGGATTGAAACACATAAAATCATTAACTCAATGACAACAAAGGAAGTCGCACCCCGCGTGGGTGCGTGGATTGAAACACCCGTAGTAGCACATTTTGGCGACCTTCCATGGTCGCACCCCGCGTGGGTGCGTGGATTGAAACGCTGATTCTTCCATCACAAGTTCACCATTATTGACGTCGCACCCCGCGTGGGTGCGTGGATTGAAACCTGCTGCTGCGGCGGCTGCTCCCCCGAACTTCTTGTCGCACCCCGCGTGGGTGCGTGGATTGAAACACCTCTTTGTTGGCGAATTGAACGGAGGCGCACAGTCGCACCCCGCGTGGGTGCGTGGATTGAAACACGGCATCCATCATCTCCATATAGGAGTCCCAAGGTCGCACCCCGCGTGGGTGCGTGGATTGAAACATGGATATATTAAATTCCGGAAAAGGCCTTTGGAGTCGCACCCCGCGTGGGTGCGTGGATTGAAACAAACTCTTACCGGTTACCAATTCAAAGATCACCTCGTCGCACCCCGCGTGGGTGCGTGGATTGAAACAACTCCGATGAGTTCAAGAATGGACTGAAAGAAGGTCGCACCCCGCGTGGGTGCGTGGATTGAAACTCATGAAAGAAGCCATATCCACAGCAGCCAGCATGGGTCGCACCCCGCGTGGGTGCGTGGATTGAAACACGAAAAAATGGTAGGATGAATGCACAAGATAAGTCGCACCCCGCGTGGGTGCGTGGATTGAAACACTTACCGAAGTTACGATAGCCTTCCCGAAGATGGTCGCACCCCGCGTGGGTGCGTGGATTGAAACGGAATACAACCAGAAAGTGGATGAGATAATGCAGGTCGCACCCCGCGTGGGTGCGTGGATTGAAACTAGGGCGTATAAAAGCGCGCTAAAATGGAGAAAGTCGCACCCCGCGTGGGTGCGTGGATTGAAACATCCTACCATTTTTTCGTAAATAATGTGTATTTAGTCGCACCCCGCGTGGGTGCGTGGATTGAAACATGTTGATACATCTGCGAAGTTCTCGCTGAAAGAGTCGCACCCCGCGTGGGTGCGTGGATTGAAACTTCTTTGATTGTAGAGAGTGTGTGAGTGTTATAGGTCGCACCCCGCGTGGGTGCGTGGATTGAAACTTTCTTCAAGGTCTTTCACCTTTCCAGCTTCGGGTCGCACCCCGCGTGGGTGCGTGGATTGAAACATGTTCCAGGTGTAGGACTTGGAAGTCCAAACATCGTCGCACCCCGCGTGGGTGCGTGGATTGAAACATCCACCCAGGTACCACCCGAGATGACGGAGAACGTCGCACCCCGCGTGGGTGCGTGGATTGAAACATGTTCCAGGTGTAGGACTTGGAAGTCCAAACATGTCGCACCCCGCGTGGGTGCGTGGATTGAAACGAATTATTAGCCGAGCAGCTGGTTCAGCTATCCAGTCGCACCCCGCGTGGGTGCGTGGATTGAAACATGGAACATGCCAGACATGTCGGGCCGGGAATGGGTCGCACCCCGCGTGGGTGCGTGGATTGAAACGACAGTGCTTCATTCCGACAATTTAGAAGGAATAAGTCGCACCCCGCGTGGGTGCGTGGATTGAAACAAGTTATACTTTAAGTTTGCATTGAAATATTAAAGTCGCACCCCGCGTGGGTGCGTGGATTGAAACAATTCCTTGCATTCGTTGCAATATTTTGCACTTAGTCGCACCCCGCGTGGGTGCGTGGATTGAAACGTCAAGTATGATGAATCCGGTAAAGAGGTTAAGGTCGCACCCCGCGTGGGTGCGTGGATTGAAACATAAGACCTGCCCATAGTTTTGCGGATTCATCAAAGTCGCACCCCGCGTGGGTGCGTGGATTGAAACTCATGCATAAAGAGGTTATACGTACTATGGTTAAGTCGCACCCCGCGTGGGTGCGTGGATTGAAACCTCTTCCTGATGTTGCCATTTCTTTTGCTATTTAGTCGCACCCCGCGTGGGTGCGTGGATTGAAACAGTGTGTCCTGCTGTATCCCTCAACCTGATGTAGTCGCACCCCGCGTGGGTGCGTGGATTGAAACAATGTAGTAGGTGTAATCGGTATTGGGAGTTAGGTCGCACCCCGCGTGGGTGCGTGGATTGAAACTGTCTTGATATGTTAAATGATTAGTCCGCTATCCGTCGCACCCCGCGTGGGTGCGTGGATTGAAACATCCCCAAAGATTTCCACCCTGCGGGATAAAAAAGTCGCACCCCGCGTGGGTGCGTGGATTGAAACATAAATAAGTTAAAAAGAAAATAAGATGAACTTCGTCGCACCCCGCGTGGGTGCGTGGATTGAAACTTGGTGAAGCAAAGATTGCTGCTGATGTAAACACGTCGCACCCCGCGTGGGTGCGTGGATTGAAACCGTGTGTACGGTCCATTCAATACTGGCTCCAGAGTCGCACCCCGCGTGGGTGCGTGGATTGAAACGTAAATCAGATTATCGTTGTTAGAGGGGCAAAGGAGGTCGCACCCCGCGTGGGTGCGTGGATTGAAACCAGCAACAAAAGGAGCACCCGTCAAAAGTCCTTAGTCGCACCCCGCGTGGGTGCGTGGATTGAAACTACATTGAAAATAACGGTGACGTGCAAACAAGAAGTCGCACCCCGCGTGGGTGCGTGGATTGAAACAACTTAAAAAGAAGGTTACTAAAAGGGGACAATATCGTCGCACCCCGCGTGGGTGCGTGGATTGAAACATACCCTTGATAAAGCAACTCCAAAACCCTGCGTGTCGCACCCCGCGTGGGTGCGTGGATTGAAACCAATACTTGGTCTTTGCGGACTTGCTGCCATTGTGAGTCGCACCCCGCGTGGGTGCGTGGATTGAAACCAGCAAAATCTTTCTGGTTATATACTATCCGACGTCGCACCCCGCGTGGGTGCGTGGATTGAAACCATATCATAAAAAGTTAATCAGTTTAAGACCCAGTCGCACCCCGCGTGGGTGCGTGGATTGAAACTTTCTGCGTCTAAATAATTCTGAAAGGCGTCTAAAAGTCGCACCCCGCGTGGGTGCGTGGATTGA
>JALHIE010000107.1:2974-3932 GCA_022840285.1 Porphyromonadaceae bacterium | reverse complement strand
GGTCGCACCCCGCGTGGGTGCGTGGATTGAAACCCGTTCAGATAGATCGTACCGTTTTCTGTCATCAGTCGCACCCCGCGTGGGTGCGTGGATTGAAACCTGGTGTAAGCAATAGAGATATACGATATGCTGCGTCGCACCCCGCGTGGGTGCGTGGATTGAAACTTCATCGACAATCTTCGGAAGCTCAACAATCGAAGTCGCACCCCGCGTGGGTGCGTGGATTGAAACGACGTCCATTGTCTTGTGTATAATGGCGTCAATGGGTCGCACCCCGCGTGGGTGCGTGGATTGAAACACTAACACCATCTTGCACCACCTCAAACATTTCACGTCGCACCCCGCGTGGGTGCGTGGATTGAAACCGGTTAAACAAAACGGACAATACATTGACCCAATGTCGCACCCCGCGTGGGTGCGTGGATTGAAACCGTTTCCACCCTGAAACTCGTGTCCGTGTATGATGTCGCACCCCGCGTGGGTGCGTGGATTGAAACGGTACTGCCTGCACTATTTGTCAGCCGGGACAGTGTCGCACCCCGCGTGGGTGCGTGGATTGAAACGAAGCTCCAATGTTGTACGACACCGAAATACGAGGTCGCACCCCGCGTGGGTGCGTGGATTGAAACAACCGGGCAAATGGCAAATACACAAGACCGGAAGTCGCACCCCGCGTGGGTGCGTGGATTGAAACGCCCCTGCAAAACAGGGTTAAAGGATGTCTGCTGTGTCGCACCCCGCGTGGGTGCGTGGATTGAAACCTTATCTGGACAGATGAAATGAACACGCCCCTGAGTCGCACCCCGCGTGGGTGCGTGGATTGAAACAACCGGGCAAATGGCAAATACACAAGACCGGAAGTCGCACCCCGCGTGGGTGCGTGGATTGAAACCTGACCCTTGCTGCACGTATCCCGAAAAGCAGGGGTCGCACCCCGCGTGGGTGCGTGGATTGAAAC
>JALHIE010000107.1:2465-2894 GCA_022840285.1 Porphyromonadaceae bacterium | reverse complement strand
GTCGCACCCCGCGTGGGTGCGTGGATTGAAACCTGACCCTTGCTGCACGTATCCCGAAAAGCAGGGGTCGCACCCCGCGTGGGTGCGTGGATTGAAACAGACTTGCACAGATCTTTGCCCCTGCAAAACAGGGGTCGCACCCCGCGTGGGTGCGTGGATTGAAACAATCTGTTATAGGCTACATGGATTCCGTTTCCACGTCGCACCCCGCGTGGGTGCGTGGATTGAAACGCGGATCCGCTGGTCCGGGAACATGGTATCCTTGTCGCACCCCGCGTGGGTGCGTGGATTGAAACGCTTAATGCCACTCAAAATGCCACTATCCACACCGTCGCACCCCGCGTGGGTGCGTGGATTGAAACTCACCGGGTTGCGTTATTCTGATGTGGCAAACCTTGTCGCACCCCGCGTGGGTGCGTGGATTGAAAC
>JALHIE010000107.1:0-2334 GCA_022840285.1 Porphyromonadaceae bacterium | reverse complement strand
TCGCACCCCGCGTGGGTGCGTGGATTGAAACGTACTTAACTCCGTCACCTGCAGATGCCCAGCTCAGGTCGCACCCCGCGTGGGTGCGTGGATTGAAACATGGATAACCTCATGGGTTAAATTCCGTTATTTTGTCGCACCCCGCGTGGGTGCGTGGATTGAAACCATAAAATAATTGCAAATGGGTGGGGAGTTAAGGTCGCACCCCGCGTGGGTGCGTGGATTGAAACACGAGCATGGCGGCAAGTATGTAGTCATTGGCGGCGTCGCACCCCGCGTGGGTGCGTGGATTGAAACAGAACAGGACAAAAATAGCAGGGTTGCTGTTGAGTCGCACCCCGCGTGGGTGCGTGGATTGAAACATGCTATCTCGTATTTTGACGGGTTCCTCTGGGTGTCGCACCCCGCGTGGGTGCGTGGATTGAAACATGGTGGTTCAGGACACTCCCGAACCGCACACACGTCGCACCCCGCGTGGGTGCGTGGATTGAAACGTTGGGTCGCTCCATTGTCCCCTCCAATACCAGGTCGCACCCCGCGTGGGTGCGTGGATTGAAACATGTAGTCTGCCGGTTACAAGTCCGGATAAAATTGTCGCACCCCGCGTGGGTGCGGGTCGCACCCCGCGTGGGTGCGTGGATTGAAACATGTAGTCTGCCGGTTACAAGTCCGGATAAAATTGTCGCACCCCGCGTGGGTGCGTGGATTGAAACGAAAGGGCTTCACGGGCAAATGCCGTAGTGCTTAGTCGCACCCCGCGTGGGTGCGTGGATTGAAACATTGTCGAATCGTTCGGCCAGTTCGCGGGCACTGTTTAATACTTCTATGTTGTAAAACAAATTTTTTGAATCATTTTTATAATATAGGTTTTAAAATACTCCTTATTTTATATGTAATCAAGTTGTTAATGGCACGATAATTTAACAGATCAATTAGATCCGTTGAAAATCAAACCCGTTTAAAACAAATCCAATATGAACAACCTTCTATAAGTGAACCAATGTTTAACAATGGCCACATTTTCCTTTTCAGTTCAATTGGAGGAAGCCGCATTCTCCCCAAAGCAGATTGACTGCAAGTATTATATAGCGGTCATTCCTTAACTCCAAAGGAAATTCATATAGGATTTATAAGACCATACATAACTCATATTCTTTTTTATTCTTTAACACATAATAGATTCTGTTCAACAATTTTTTTGCGATTCTTATTATTGCATTGTTTACCGGCATTCTTTTACAAAGTTCTGAAAAGGCCAACTGTAGTGCCGGATCTATTCTGGCAGCAATCCACGCGCTTTCGATCAGATAGGATCTTAACAGGAGCTTCCCTCTGAATGTCAATTCGCCCTTTGATTCCTTTTCGCCACTGGAATGACACATCGGTACCAAACCCACAAAACAAGCCAGCCTGTCAGCATTTTTAAAACGAGTTATGTTTTCTATTTCTGCTAAAAGGGTCATTCCGGTTATGATTCCAATACCTGGCACACTCCTGATCAATCTCAGGGGTTTCTCATAAGAAGGACTTTGGGATAGCCGTTTTATGCACCGGTTTACTTCCAGAAGCATTGACCTTAATTGATTGGCTTCTTTAATAAACAACCCAAGAGACTCTTCGGCACTCTCACTTTCTAAATGGACGTCCTCAGAAAGCCATTTCATAAAACGGGATGACCAGTGTACAGATGCATTCAATGCTGGTGGATAAGATACGCCTTGAAAATATAACAGCGATTTTATACGCCTTCTAATACGCCCGAGATCCATGAGAATCCGATATCTGCTACGTAAAAGAATTCTGTCCCCTTCGGTTTCGACCTGTGGAATGTATAATTCCGAAAGTTCTCCCGAACGAAGAAAACGGGCAATTTTGCGACTATCTACAGGATCCGATTTTTGGGCTGTCTCTTTCTGTGTTGTCGGTATGTCTGCAGGATTTACTATGATATTTTCAATGCCTAAATCCATTAATCGCCTGTGAGCCCAATAGCCGCAGAATCCTGCTTCATAGGCTGATTTATACACAGCCTTCGGATAATTTGAATTCAGATAATTCGATAGCTTCTCAGGACTTGGTATCTGATTAAATGTTTTTAAGTGCATTTGATCCGAGAGAATGGTCACATTCCAACTTTTTAAATGGACATCAATTCCAACATAGATGTTTTGACCTTCGAAATTTAATTTCTTACTTTTTGTGAGCATAAGCTTTGATTATTAATATTTTGAATGATGATTCTCAAAATTAACAATATTCTTAGCTTATGCTTCCTTAAGCATTTCGTATTATGGCATCCTGCTAAGCCTATAGGGTACAAACATAGGAACTCCC
>JALHIE010000106.1 GCA_022840285.1 Porphyromonadaceae bacterium | reverse complement strand
AACTAGTTTTATTTGCCATTATTGATATCATATTAAATTAATCTTTGTGAAAATTTGTGAATCAACTTCTTTTCAATAACTTTGGTGGGCTATAACGGCAAATAAAACACTAAGATGTTGTGTATAATTTCCACGTTTTATTCCTCATTGACAGTCAATTGAAACAATCGGAGTAACTTTGTTGTTATTAATCTATTCATTAAGATTGTAAGATTATCAACAACAAAAAATTATGAAAACTTTAAAAATCATCGCACTGGCTGCACTGGTCATATTTTTCGCAAGTTGCGGCAACGGACAACCGGCTGACGAAAACCAAAGCAACATTAACACACTAACAGAAAATCAACAGACTACCAGCCCGGTAACAGATATCTACGGAACCTACCAAGGTGTTATCCCGGCAGCAAATACCGCAGGTATTTCGATGCAGCTGACCATTAATTCCGACGAAACTTTTATTCTCACCCGTGAATATCAGGACAGGAAACGAGGTTCTTTCAAGGATCAAGGCCGGGTTGTCTTCGTGAATGACCGTGTGATTGAACTGACCGATAAAAAAGGCATAAAAACGTATTACAGGATCAACAACGGAAGCATTATCCTTTCTGACCCGGAAGGCAACGTTGCCGATGCCGATTTTGCATCGCATTATCAACTCAAAAAGATTTAACCAGCGGTCGATCTTTTGACCGCCCGCAACATCTCCCTTTTTCCGGGTGGCCCCGGTAGTCTTTCAACAAGGAAACCCGCAGCCTGTAACATTCTCCTCACGGACCCTTTGGCGATTTTATCGAAAATTGCCTGTGTCCACATTTCGGGTTGTTTTTCAGGAGCAAAAGCATCGAAAAAGACGACATCAAACTTGTTCTCCGGATGGAAATTAGATGGGTTGCTGAAATCGAGCCGCATTTTCAGCAGCGAAAAATAGAGCGCTACCTGATTCCATTTTCCCCAGCCTGTTTTGTGCAACTCATTAAAAACTTCCTTTCGGGTGGGATCAATCAACTCGGCATAATTTAACTTTTCAGCATCGGTTATTGAAACAGGATAGAGTTCAAGTGAAGTGAAATCTATTTTCCTGCTGTTTTTTTCGGCTTCCAACAAGGTCAGAAATGCATTTAACCCGGTTCCGAAACCGATTTCCAGCACCTTTACTTCGCTTTTCACGCAATGTCGTAATCCGGCATCAATATACACGTGCATCGATTCCTGTATGGCACCGTGCATGGAATGGTAATGTTCGTTCCGTTCAGGAACAAAAAGAGTATGCGAACCGTCTTCGGTAATTTCAAATTTGATGTTCATGTCCGTCTTTAACAACAAACAAAAATAGAAAATCTTTGTTTATAACTTCCCTGTTGCGCTATTTATCTTAATTTTGCAACAGATTCTAACAAAACAATCAACCCAACAGGATGAGAAAATATATTTTCACGCTCTTATTTCCATTCTTACTTCTTGCCTGCCATTCCAACCGCGAAAAGGAAGCAAACGTACTCACGGTAACTATTGAGCCGCAGCGTTATTTTCTGGAGCAAATCGTGGGTGATAAATTTCAGGTAAACACGCTTGTCTCTCCGGGTTCAAGCCCGGAAACCTATGAACCGTCGCCCTCGGCCATGATAAAGCTGGGAAACAGTCGCGCCTATTTTAAAGTGGGTTTTCTGGGTTACGAAAACGTGTGGACGGGAAAACTTGCCGAAAACAATCCTGATCTGAAAATCGTGGATTGTTCAGTAGGAATTGAACCTGTTTATGGCGGACACGGGCATCACGATCATTCGCACGAGGCCGCAGACCACGGTCATAACCAGACAGATGCTGCTGATCCGCATGTATGGAGCTCTGCCAAGAATGCGGTTCTTTTTTCGCAAAATATGTTGAACGCAGTAGTGGAACTGGACGTTGAAAACGCCGGTCTCTACCGGGCCAACTTCGAAAAACTGACGCAAAAGATCGCCGAAACCGATTCCGCGTTAACCCGCTTGCTGAAAGATATTCCTACCCGGAGTTTTATCGTTTACCATCCGGCGTTGGCCTATCTTGCCCGCGACTACAACCTGACGCAGCACAGTATTGAGTTTGAAGGGAAGAACCCGTCACCCGCTCAAATGAAAGAACTGGTGGATCTGGCAAAGGCTGAAAACATCAAGATCGTTTTCGTTCAGCAGGAATTCGATATAAAAAACAGCGAGGTTATTGCCCGGGAAATCGGGGCCACATCACATACCATCAACCCATTGGCTTATGAATGGGACGAAGAACTGATTCGCATTGCCCAACTGTTAGCCAGCCAGGAAAAATGAACCCGATCATTGAAATACATAACCTGAACGCCGGCTACGAAAACAAGCCCGATGTACTGAAAAACGTTTCGCTCACCGTTTTCGAAAATGATTTTCTGGGTATTATCGGGCCTAACGGCGGAGGAAAAACCACCCTGCTGAAAGCTATTTTAGGGTTAATACAACCGTCTTCCGGCAATATCACGTTTCTCGATGCCGGAAAAAAAGTTAGCCACCTTAACATCGGTTACCTGCCACAGATAAACCAGATCGATAAAAAATTCCCCATCAGCGTACACGAAGTTATTCTCTCCGGCTTAACGCTACGGGGGAAGTTTATCAAAAGATACACGGCAGAAGACAAACAAAAGGTAGAACCAATTGCCGTAAAAATGGGCATTGAAAACCTACTGCACAGGGCTATCGGCGAACTTTCGGGCGGACAACTGCAGCGCGTATTGCTGGGGCGAGCCATCATCGACAACCCCAAGCTTATCATTCTCGACGAGCCAAGCTCATATGTCGACAAACTCTTCGAAACTAATTTTTACAAATTGCTCGACGAAATAAATAAAGAGATAGCTATCGTGCTGGTCTCCCACGACGTGGGGACCATTATTTCGCAGGTGAAAAACATCGCCTGCATCAATCAAAACCTCCATTACCATTGCGGCAGCAATATTTCGCAGGAGTGGCTCATGGGGGCTTACGATTCGTGTCCCATCGAAATACTTGGCCACGGTTCCCTGCCGCACCGGGTGCTTTTGCAGCACGACCACGATCACG
Source organism: Porphyromonadaceae bacterium (assembly GCA_022840285.1). GTDB lineage: Bacteria > Bacteroidota > Bacteroidia > Bacteroidales > Dysgonomonadaceae > Petrimonas. The sequence goes on along the minus strand of JALHIE010000106.1, from coordinate 7,694 downwards.
ATGAAAAAGAATAACTCATGTTGCCCGAGCCGTTACTAATCTCCCTGGCCGTAATCTGCGTTGTTGTTGGGGCCGTCGGTACGGTTGTACCGGTATTGCCGGGTGTTCCGCTTTGTTGGGCGGGATTGCTGGCGCTGAAATTCGTACCTTCGGTAAAAGATAACGTTTCGTGGACCGTAATCGTGCTTCTGGGAATCATCACCATCGGCGTCACTATCCTCGACAATATTTTGCCGCTGTGGGGAACCCGGAAAATGGGCGGAAACAAAAAAGTGGTCTGGGGAGCAACCATCGGATTACTGATCGGTTTTTTCCTGGGTCCGTGGGGGATTATTTTCGGCCCTTTTGCCGGAGCGCTCGTGAGTGGATTAATCGTCGGGAATAAAATAAAACCCGCCGTAAAACACGCGTCAGGCGCATTTTTCGGCTACATTGCCGGACTCATTATTAAGCTGATCACCGTGGGGTTGATCGTTTTCTTTTTTGTGATGACGTTGGTATAAAACCTTCACTGTTTCATCAAATACTCTGCAATTTGCACCGCATTTAAGGCAGCACCCTTACAGATTTGATCGGCTGCTGTCCAGAATGTCAATCCGTTGGGGTTAGTAAGGTCTTTTCGAATCCTTCCCACATAGACCGGATCTTGTCCGGCAGCATCCAACGGCATCGGGTATACTTTTTTCTCCGGGCTATCGAGTAACACAACGCCTTCGGCTTTGGCAAACGCTTCACGAGCTTCCTCCACCGACACCGGCCTTTCCGTCTCGATCCAGATAGCTTCCGAATGTGCACGTAATACAGGAACACGTATGCAGGTAGCACTCACTTCGATATTGCTGTGCATTATCTTGCGAGTTTCATTGAACATCTTCATCTCCTCCTTGGTGTAGCCGTTTTCGGTAAAGACGTCTACCTGCGGTATCAGGTTGTATGCCAATTGATACGCAAATTTAGAGATCGTTGGATTTTCGTGGTTCACCAGTTGCCTGTGCTGCTCCTGTAACTCGGACATCGCTGACGCACCCGCTCCCGAAGCTGCCTGATAGGTAGACACATGCACACGTTTAATGTGGGAGATATCTTCGATCGCTTTCAATGCCACAACCATCTGAATCGTAGTACAATTGGGATTGGCAATGATGTTTCTCGGACGGACCAGCGCATCTTCGGCATTCACCTCGGGCACCACTAACGGGACATCATCATCCATCCGGAAAGCACTTGAATTGTCAATCATGATGGTTCCGTGCCGGGTGATCGTTCCGGCAAACTCCAGCGATGTTCCGCCTCCAGCCGAGACAAAAGCAATATCAATCCCTTTAAAATCGTCGTTGTGTTTGAGTTCTTTTACGGTAACTTCCTTACCGCGAAAAATATATGTTGAGCCTGCACTTCTGGAAGAACCGAAAAGAATCAGTTCATCCACAGGAAAATTTCTTGCATCAAGTACACGGAGTAACTCCTGACCAACTGCTCCACTTGTTCCAACAATTGCAATTTTCATTTTAGTAACTGTTTTAATGATGATAAATAAACGAAACTGCAAAGATATAAAAAAAACTGTCAATGTTCGCGACATGACCATCAAAAAGAAAGCATTTTTATAACTTTATGCACTAAAATTTACTTTTTTACTTTAATAATATCTTTTTGACTAATTCACCGATACGAATGATGTAGTACCCCTTGGGAAGATCGAGCGTGTATTCGTTCGTTCCTGCTTTCACCTTTCGGGTATACACTTTTACGCCGACAATACTGAATACTTCCAGTACTCCGTCTTTCGGAAGGTTTTCAATAATCAGCCGGTTTTCCGCTAACTTTATTTTTGTCTCAGGGACGTTTTCTTCCACAATCCCCTCCCTGACCTGATCTTGTGCGTAAATTCCGTCAAGCCCAAAACCGCATAAAAAAAAGAATACACATAGCATCGCCCGGTAAAATCTTCTCATACTTACCTCTTTTGAGTGTTGAACCCTTGGGTTCGAAAACCACACCAACTGTTTTGTGTTCAATACCATACAAAAGTAGGAAAAAATTACGTTGTTGTAACTGTTTCTCTTAAAGATTAATTGTCATCCCTTCATCAGCCAGTTCTGTTTCAGGAAAAACAGCCCGGGCCTCGTCAAGCAGTTTGTCCAACTCATTGTATCTCGACGAATAATGACCGATAATAAGTTTTCTCACGTTTGCCGCTTTGGCTATTTCGGCTGCCTGTCGAGCTGTAGAATGATGCGTCTCCTGTGCTCTCATGTTTTCGGCTTCAGCAAAAGTAGCCTCGTGATACAATACGTCAGAACGTTGAATGTAAGGAATAATTTCGGTAGAAAAAGCCGTATCGGAACAATAGGCATATGCTCGAGGGGGAGTAGAGGGAGTGGTAAGAACTTCATTTTTGATCCATCTTCCATCGTCAGCCGCAAAATCAGCCCCCTGTTTAATCTCGTTTATCTTACCTACGGGGATGTTGTAAAAATCAATCATCTCCCGCTTGATGTGACGGGGCCGCTCTTTCTCTTCGAACAAAAAACCGTTGGTGGGTATCCGGTGTTTCAAGGGAAACGAATGGACACGAATAGGATCCAAAGGGACAAGGTTTATTTTGTACGGGAACTGATTGCCGAAGTATTTGATGAAAGGGTCGAGAAACAACTCCATATCCTTGTGCGCGTAGATATTCAAATCGCCGGTCCTTCCCAATAAACTCAGTGTGGCCAGCAATCCGGGAAGCCCGAAAACATGGTCACCGTGCAAATGGGATATGAAAATGCTGTGCAGCTTGTTTATCCGGGTTTTATACTTCCGCAACTGAAGCTGGGTACCTTCACCGCAATCGATCATAAAGAGTTTTTCGTTTACATTGACCAGTTGCGAAGAAGGGTTATGCAGCGTGGTTGGCATTGCCGAACCACAACCCAGGATCGTTATTTCAAAGCGAGTCATAAAATTTCAAACTGATAGCTTACAGTTACCTGATTCCAATAAGCTTATGAACTTGTAAACTCAGCCCCCAGTGCGGATTTTGCTTGATAAGCTCCACGCAGTAATCCACATTTTCCTGTATAACGTTCATGCCGTCAAAGATAGGGCTTAGCAAATAGCGTCTTGTTTTGGGAAGGACAGAAACATCGGGCAAGGGATCGCCCTTGGCCATGGGAAAGCGCAATTCATCCACCTCAGGAATAAGTATGCGAATCTTCCCGAACTGCTGCTTGGGACTGCACGTGATGTAGTCGATCCCCGAAGGAACCCGGCGCGTCCCGTTGGTTTCAATGGCTTGCCTGTATCCCTTGTCTTTGAAAAAAGCAACGATCTCCTCGTTAAGTTGAAGCGTAGGTTCACCTCCCGTCCAGATAATCCACCGGCAAGGATAGGATGAAATTTCAGCGTAGATCTCGTCGAGCGCCATGCTCTTCCCAGACTTGAAATCGGTATCACAAAAACTACACGCCAAATTGCATTTGGACAACCTGACAAATACGGAAGCTTCGCCGGTACGGCCTCCTTCCCCCTGTAACGAATAAAATATCTCATTAATTATCAGGCTCATATACAGCAGAAGTTTTTGGTGTTTCACTCACTTCCACGGCATACAACTCGGGAAGCATCGGTTTAAAAATATCGAAAAACATCCGAGCCAGGTTTTCGGCTGAGGAGTTCAACGGATACATGATGTCATTCAGGTTTCGGTGATCGATATGTTCATCAATATATTGCTTTACGACCTTCAACTCATTATAGTCTTTCACAAATCCCGTATCGTTCAGCTCCCTGGACCTGAGGTGTACCGTAATCACATAATTGTGCCCGTGCAACCGGGTACAGGGATGATCACCCGGCAATCCGTCGAGCGAATGAGCAGCGGAAAATGCAAACTGTTTACTTATCTTATACATAAATTTTTATCATTTTTTAGTGTTCTATTTCACCAGACTCTCAGCATCGCTTTCTGCGAAACGGATAAAGCCAAGGGAATAATTAGTCGCCCACGTTCAAAAAGGTAGTTAACGGATAATGATCGGAATAGGGCACTTTGTCTACTTTCGTCTTGTAGGATTTCAGGTTGGGACTGTGCATGATATTGTCAATCCGGAACCAGAAGAAATCCTTGTGGTAGGTGATCCCCGGACCGAAGCCGGTGGATGCAAAGGCATCATCCATTCCTCTCTTCATCTGTGCGTAAACGTACGAAATGGGTGTGTCGTTGAAATCGCCGCAAACAATGATTCCGTCAACCTCTAATTCCGAGAGGTGATCTTTCACTTTCCGTACCTGCTCCGCGCGCATGCGATAAGCTCTCCCTAAACGGGAACGGATGTTGGACGTTACATCTTCCAGGTTCACCTCATCGCTGTTCTGAATAAAATCGCCGTAAAGTTTCTTATCTTCTGCGGAAATACTGTTCGACTCAAGATGTACATTGGCAACAGCAAGTTTTTTCCCGTTTACGTCAATAGTATAAACCGCAGCACCGTTAAACGACGAATTAAAAACGACTTCACGGGTTTTTTCAATGGGATATTTGGAGAAACAAGCCAACCCGTAAATATGGTATTTCCCCGACGCTTCCAGTGCCGTAGAAGAGTGATACGGATATTTATTGAGGATACGGTTCACATCACGCTGCGATTTGATCGATTGTCCAGTTTTACTTACCAGGTACTCCTGCAGGCAAACAATATCGGCATCCGTTTCAACAATATAATCGAGGATAGGATGCTCCTTGTCCTCTTTTTTATTTTCGTTAACAAATCCCTCCACGTTATAGGTAAGAATTTTCAGGCTGTTTTCGGGAACTTTCTCCGGAAAAAGGTTCATCGGAAAAAAAGTAGTTATCGGATGGTAACACAACAACAGAGAGACAAACGAGACGGACGCCAACTTCCATTTTTTGAACGCTATCCATAAAAAAAGATAGCCGATATTCAGGAAGAAAATAAACCCGAACGCTATTCCGATATAGGAAAACAGATTGGTTTTGAGCGGTGAGACATGCCAGGACAAGAATGAACTAAAAAGCAACAGTATGGCCATAATATTCGTAACGAATATTATGTTTCTCACTATTCCCCGAAACAGGACTATTTTATTTTTTGCTGGCATCGAACAACTTCTTTTTCTCCTCCGGTGATAAATTGCTATACCCTGACTTCTTCAACTTATCCAGGATAGCATCAATCTCGGCCTGTTCACTGTGCTTGCGCTCATTATATTCCCGGTCAGTTTCCGTTCGGCGGTACTCGACTTTCATTTTCGTTTTTTTTCTTCGCGGCTTCGACAGGTTGGCCAAACCGTCAAGCAGCTTGCTCACCCACCCGGTAATATCACGTCCGTCCCGGTACTGCCGTGCAAAGATATAGCCGGCAATTGCTCCGCCGATATGAGCAACGTGCCCCCCTTCGTTAACACCGCTACCCAGGGAAAGGAAATCGATTAAAAAAACGCCGATAGCGATATAAACAATCCTCACCTGACCTATTAACAGCAGGTTTAACTGAACATTGGGGCGGTAAAAAGCGGCGCCCATCACTACAGCCATCACGGCGGCTGATGCTCCGATCATCCAGCTATGCCCCATTCCCACAAAATAGGGAACCGTATTGAACGCAACAATATACAGAAATGCACCGGCAAAACCTCCCAGGATATACAAACTGCCCAATGTCCTACCGCTGAAGTATTGCAGAAAAATGCGCCCGAACCAATATAGCCACAGCATATTGAAAAGCAGATGCCAGAATTGCTCGTGGACAAACATATAACTAAGGAGGGTCCAGAAGCGGCTCAGCAGCTGGGATAATTCGGAAGGAACACCCAAAAAGGAAATCAGGTCGACCACCCTGATATTGAACAGAACAAAAAAAACGTCAATCACCTTGAGTGTGAGAAAAACAGCCGCGTTGATGAAAACAAGCTTCACCAAAACATCTCCGTTTTTGTATCTGTATTTTAACCGATCAATAATAGTGGCCATGTACCCTGTCTTTTTTTCTCCAGTACAATATCATAAAAATACCGAACAACATACCTCCCAGGTGCGCAAAATGGGCTACGTTGTCCCAGGAGAAGTTACTGATACCGAAGATAAGTTCAAAAACACCGTATCCGAGAACAAACCATTTTGCTTTGATGGGGAACGGAAACGGAATGATAAAAAGTTCCGCGTTGGGAAACAACATCCCGAAAGCCAGCAGTATACCAAAAACAGCTCCGGAGGCTCCTACCGTGACCGCATTCAGTGCAATGTTCAAACTGCCCTGTGCACTGTCGATGTAATTCATATTCTGTTGCAAAAGCTGATACCCCTGGGAGTAAACCTCCTCTATGGCTTCAACGGACATACCGCTCTTAACGGACTGAATACGTAAAAAAGCGACGACCAGTTGCACCAGACCGGCTCCGATACCCGTTATCAGGTAAAAACTGAGAAACCGTTTCGATCCCCACACGTGCTCCAACGTACGTCCAAACATAAAGACCGCAAACATATTGGAGAAAACGTGCATAAACGAACTGATAAACCCGGAAGCCTTCGGACGCTATATAATGCAGCCCGAACAGTTCGGCCAAGTTGATTCCCTGCCTCAAAAAAACCACCTGAGCCAGCCATAAAATAACATTTATTATAATTATATTCAGTGTCACCGGCGGCAATGCAGCACCAAATCCCGATCTAAAATTGTTCATAATTGCTTTATGGAAATGAAAAGCAAAAATACGTATATTTTCGTATTATGTCGAGATTTTGGGGCATAATTCCTTTTTTTTAAATAAAATCAAATACTTTTTATCTTTTTTCTTGATTGTTTTTAAATAATCAATTATATTTGGCGCTAAAATAGGTGAAAACCTTAACATTAATGTTTGTTTAATTTTTTATTAACGTTTTCTTATGAATAAATCAGAACTAGTTAGTGCTATTGCTGAAAAATCAGGCCTCAGCAAAGTTGATGCAAAAAAAGCATTGGACGCAACCCTCGATGCAATCTCGGGTGAAGTGAAAAAAGGTGGCAAAGTTGTATTGGTAGGCTTTGGAACCTTTTCTTTAACACAAAGAAGCGCACGAAAAGGTATTAATCCCCGCACGAAAAAGGCAATCAACATCCCGGCTAAGAAAGCAGCTAAATTTAAAGCAGGCGCCGCCTTGTCCAACCTCTAATAATTTAGTCAAACGATCTAAATAAGGAGCAAAGTCCAATAACTTTGCTCCTTATTTTTGTTTTTATAAGAAAAATAATCCGTAACTTTGTGCGGTTTTTCAGACTCCGTAGCTCAGCTGGTAGAGCAATTGACTCTTAATCAATGGGTCGAGGGTTCGAGCCCCTCCGGGGTCACATTTCAACCAAATTAAATAAAGCTATCTCGCATATTTACTGCTTGATAGCTTTATTTAATTTCTCACTCGCTCGCACAACATTTGCACAACACATGTTCTCCCCATTCCTATTGAAATCCTTTGTAGAAAAAGAATTCACAAATTGACGGTCCAACCAATCTCATTCCTCTCAACTGAATCAAATTTACAACTATTCGATGAATTAGCTCGTGTTCTGTTCGACTCCTTCGTACCGAATGTTTAAATTATAGGCAGTTGTAATTAGCAAATTTACAATGTACAAAAAATGGCAATGTTGAGTGTACAACTTTTGGCAATATCCAATGTACAGGTTTAACATTACATTAACTATCTC
>JALHIE010000250.1 GCA_022840285.1 Porphyromonadaceae bacterium | reverse complement strand
GTGAACGGCAAAGTGCTTGGCTGTGGCAACCAGTTTCAGGTATTTGGGATCGTCTCCCTGTAAACCTTTGATATACTGCACGGCCAGCTCTCCCGTCAGATAAGGGTCTTCCCCGTAAGTTTCCATGCCCCTTCCCCATCGCGGGTCTCTGAAAATATTGATGTTTGGTGTCCAGTAGGTCAGGCCCTGGTATATTCCCCGTTTACCCTGTCGCAGGAAGTCGTGGTGTTTGGCCCGGGCCTCGTCACTGACTGCCGTGGCTATTTGAAACATCATATCCTTATCCCACATGGCGGCCATGCCTATGGCCTGGGGAAAAACGGTGGCCCGGCCTGCACGGGCAACCCCGTGCAGGCACTCATTCCACCAGTTGTATTCCGGCACATCCAGCCTTTCGATGGCAGACGACTTGTGGGTCATCTGTGATACTTTCTCCCCGAGTGTCATCCGGGAAACAAGATCCTCGGCCCGTTCCTGGAATGACAGGTTTTCCTTCTGGTATGCCGGTTTACAACTCCCTGAAACTAACCAGACACATAAAACAACGCATGCTTTCTTCATAAAGCTTAATTTTAATTTATATCGGGAATATGCGGCAGATAGGGGTGGAAGGCATTGTGTTGCCTATAGACGGGGGATTCAGCTCTTTCAGCGGAGTTTAGGATACCCCACAGGTTGTCCCAACTGTGCTTTTCCGTCAAATCCGAGCCTGTTTTTGGCCGCATCACGGTCTATCATACCCAGCACTACTGTATTAAGGCCTTCCTGTGCGCAGAAAAGGTACACGTTCTGGCTTATGAAACCGGTATCCGTTGCCCCGTAAAAATCTTTCTGTTGCTGATCCAGCCTTTTCATCCTTTCATAGTTGGCTACATAAAGCAGCAAAACAGGAGCTTTCCGGGCAAAAGGCTGTTTTACGGTCTCTGCCCTGAAATCCCCTGTGAGCAGGTGCTTGAGTGTGTGTTCCTGAGGGAGGTAAAGGTAAACGGCTTCGGCTGTGTAGACATAGATGTCAATCTCCTGCATGTTCATGGCAGTGGGAGCCGTGCGTCTTCCGTCTGGCCGGTTGACCCCGGCAGCAGCCCATAACAGATCCGAAAGTGTCTGTTGCGAGAGAGGCGTTTCTGCTATTTCACGCACACTGCGTCTGCTGTTTAAAGCTTCCATCAACGGTTTTCCTCCATCCTTAGTTGGTGCGGGAAGCGTGATGTCCTGTGCATACATACAATTAAGTGCAAATAAAAATGCTACTGATAAAACCAGCTTTTTCATGATCCTATTGATTTACTTTATTCCTTACTTTTTCCCATAGAACTTGTTCCCGTT
>JALHIE010000249.1 GCA_022840285.1 Porphyromonadaceae bacterium | reverse complement strand
AAAACCAGGGATGAAGAGGAGCCCGATGGACTGTTCGACCAGAGCTACAACGTGACAGAAAATGGTGAAGATCAGAAAAGTACAACGCAGAAGTATCATAGATCGCAATGGGCAGATATTTTCACCGTACCCGAGGGGATCAGTATTTCCCCCATGGTGATTAACAAGGCGGTGAGCGAGTTATTTCTGTTGCCCACCTATCAACGTCCAAGATATATCCTGCTTTGTGCCGGCAATGTCTACTTTTTACTTGAGGCAGAGAAATGGTTTCGCGGCTCCTACCTACAATTCGACCTGGAGATACTGTTTGATGATGCCTCGATCGACAAGAATTTCTTAGCCCTTTTCTATCTTTTACTGGGAAAAGAGCAGCTGGCTCCTACTGCCGAGATGGTATTGATGGAACAGCTCGACGAAGACGCCCACAAGGTAGCCTACGAGGTGACCAAAGATTTGAAAGAGGGAGTGATTCATGCCGTGGATGGTCTATCGCCTTTTGTTCCTGTTTTATGCCGAGTCGAGAGATGAGCTGGATATCCTGCCTACGGACGATGAAATTTATCAGAAAGGATATTCATTGGAGATGCTTCGCGATCTGGAGCAGGTGCCATTGCGAAACGAATTGAGCTTGAATGGTTTTTTCTTTCACGAATCGTTAACCCGGCTGTTCAGTTTACTCCACAAAGGATATCGTGAAAACAACGGCACATCCAAAAGCTTTAAGATACGCCATTTGGATTCTCCTCTTTTCGATCCTGACAACATGCACTACCTGAGCAGGGTACAGATACGAAATCGGGTATGGCAGGACGTAATTTGTCGCGGGAGGATCTCTTATGCCAACCTTGGCATCAACCAGTTGGGTTCGGTCTACGAGAGCTTGCTCGCTTTCCGTGGTTTCCTCGCCGATACCGATTATATTGAGGTGCACCGTCAAAGAAAGGAGAACGAGCGTTCGGAAAAAGTAGTCAGTGACGATGGTTCCTATTTGGTACCGCGCCATCGATTGGATGACTTCCACCAAAAGGAGGTTTTCTGCCACGAGATGGCGGATGGAAGTGAGGTATTGAAGGTGATACCCAGGGGTACTTTTATCTATCGCCTGAGTGGCCGCGACCGGCAAAAGTCAGCTTCCTATTATACCCCTGAGGTGCTAACCCAAACCACCGTGAAATATGCGCTCAAACCCATATTGGAGCGGCTCGACAAAGGTGAATTTGCCGCCTTGGATTTGTTAAACCTTAAAATCCTGGAACCGGCCATGGGTGCTGCCGCTTTCCATAACGAAGCCATCAACCAGATCGCGGAAGCATACCTCACCTACCGGCAGCAGGAGCTCAGGCAGCATGTGGATCCGAACAAGTACCGCGAAGAGTTGCAAAAGATAAAAACGCATATCGCTCTTAATAATGTCTATGGTGTGGACATCAACCCCACGGCCGTGGAACTGGGTAAGCTCTCGCTCTGGCTCAACGTGATTCACAAGGATATGCAGACCCCCTTCTTTGGTTATCGCCTGGGTGTGGGGAACGCGGTGATTGGCAGCTGGTTGAAAGTATACAAGCAGAAGGAGTTTTCGTTCGAACCGGTTGGTAATCGCA
>JALHIE010000248.1:1150-2290 GCA_022840285.1 Porphyromonadaceae bacterium | reverse complement strand
CGAAGAGAGGACCTACGCGGTCCGGACGTTCTGGATGGCAAACGGTAACAACGTGACCGTAGGCGGCGACCTCGCCCGGCGGACCTTCAAGAGCCGGATCGATCCTCAGGACCCGATGCCCTGGCAGCGGGAAGGGTTCCGGCACCCGGACCTGATCCGGTGGGTGCAGGAGGCCCGAGGCCGGATCCTGGCAGCGGTCTTCACCCTTGCCCGGGTATGGATTCAGGCCGGCAGGCCCGCCCCTGTGCAGGTGCCCCGTGTAGGGAGCTTCGAGGCCTGGAGAGACATGATCGGCGGGATCCTGGAGAGTGCCGGCGTGCCGGACTTCCTGGGAAACGCGAACGAGGTTTACCTACAGGCCGACGAGGACCGGACCCAGTGGGAGAACTTCCTGCAGGCGTTGTGGAAGCTCTACGGGTGCAATCCGTTCACCACCGGGAGCGTGGCATCCCGCATGACTTTCCCGGAGGGGGTAGGGCTCCTGGATGTGATGCCTGACGACCTGGCAGAAGCCTACCACACCAAGAACAAGACATTCTCCAAGACGTTAGGACAGGCCTTCAAGAACCGGGTGGGTGGTGCATCCGGCAGGGGAAGTTAGCAGACGGGATCAGGCAGTGGGTGATCACCTACACCGATCCCGGTCAAGTGGATTGTAAGTGTATTGTTGATTCTGGAGGAAATCGCCCGGAACTGGAAATGGGCGGCGATATGCCTGAACCTGGAGAGTCAAGTGTATTCAGTGTATTGTCCCCTATACCCTACGCGCAAGAAAAAAATACTGATATAAAACCGTTACCGGGTACAGTTATAAACGGATCAGAAAATCTATGCGCTATAGCTATTGCAGACAATACACTGAATCCACTTCACTCCAGATTATCGGGCGATAATCGCCCCATTCGGAAATCTGATGGCGATACGGGCAAATCAACAATACACTTACAATCCACTTTTGCCCCCCCGCCCCCGGGGACCCTCAAGCACCCGATCGATCGGTATGAGCGGCGGAAGTATGACAGCTCAATAGTCTGCATGGTCCCCGGGTGCAAGCGCCCGGCGGCGTATGGGTGCGGTGCCGGGTTCCCGCTCTGTGAAGGTCATTACCTGGCAGAGGTGGAGCGGGTCCGGAGGGACGGA
>JALHIE010000248.1:0-1104 GCA_022840285.1 Porphyromonadaceae bacterium | reverse complement strand
GCGATCGATACTCTCCCGGCAGCCGGCCGGCCGGCAGAGTGGGAAAAGACCACGCAGCGGATCTGCCGGATCCTGAAGGATGAGGTGGAGCGGATGCCCTGGAAGACAAAGCAGGCCCTCGCAGCCGTAGCCCACCTCACGCCCGGAGAACCGATCCTCCTCTTCCAGGTCGAGACCTGGCTAAGCATGAAGGACGACGGCGGATCCTGGTGGGAGGTGCCGGCATACCTCTCCCTGGCAGCGATCAGCCTGCCGGCCGTGGTTAAAGCATCCGAGCAGGCGAAGAAAAGAATTCTCAAGGTGGTAACCACCCGAAGCCCCCGGAGTTTTGCCCGTACTACGGCGGTCCGTGCACCTGGGAAGAATTCGATTGCTCCGACGTGGACCAGGCGGTGTGACCCCGATCATAGACACGCTCTCGCCCCTGGCCCTTCTCCGGTGCTCCGGGTGTGGCCTGCGATGGACGGCCGCGACCCTCGACCCCGTAGCCTGTCCCGCGTGTGGCCGGCGGGAGGGGATCGCCCTGGTGCGGCGGTTCGGTGCCGGCACGATGTCACTCCAGGCCGGTCCGTCTCCCGCCCTCGTCGAATCGCTCCCCCGGTCCGGAACCCCGACGCCCGACCACGAGCGGCCGATCTCGCATGTCGCCGACGTCACCTTTGAGGTGCCCGGGTGTCACCCCCTCGCCCCTCCCGCCGGTCCGCCCTCCGGACCCATCGACTATGGATCCTCTCGATCCCGCCGACTACGAACGGATTAAGCCGCCGAAGAAAGGCAAGCCCTACCCCTACAAGTGCCGGATCTGCGGAGCCCCGGCCGCGTGGACGGAGACCTTTGCCGCCCGCGACCGGCGGCACCGCCTGGTATCGTGGCGCATCTGTGAGCAGTGTTACCGGGATGCCGGCGGGACGATGCGAGCGGGACAACGGACGCACAACGGCGATCCTCCGGTCCGACATTCCGGGGCACCCACCGGCCGCACCTCCAGGTAACGCTATAGGGAGACCCCATACTTTACGGCGGGACAGTGGGACAATGCATGAGGGACAGCAACCGCGCCATAGCGCGCCACTTGCACCAGGCCGTATACCGTGACAGGCACCG
>JALHIE010000105.1 GCA_022840285.1 Porphyromonadaceae bacterium | reverse complement strand
AAGATAATCATTTTCAATGATATATTAGCTAAAATATGCTGCTTTTTTTATCTCTTATCCTCTGATTATCAACTTCATTTTTAACTGCGAAACATCAGTTTCTAATAATTCAAGCTCGTTTCCAAAAAACATTACATCGGAAATACGTCTGTTTAGTAATTGGTTGGCATACTCAAAATAATCACGGGCTTTAGGGAAATTATCATATAGGTCTTTTCCCATTCCTTCTCGCTGGCATCCCTGTCCGGGAAATATTATGGCTTTCATTTCTTCTTATTTTCTTGTTTTAAACGTTTTAAACGTTTTAAAATATTATCTATTTCAAATTCATTACTTGTTAATAATGAATTATACTCCAATTTTAAAATTGAAAATAAGTATTGATCATGATATTTCCCATGTTTATATATAGCTTGTCTTTTTATGCCTTCAAGTGAATACCCCATTATTTTAAGCATCTTATATGATGTTTGATGCTCTAAAAGACACTTTGCTTCTAATCTATTTAAATTTAATTCATCAAAAGCATATGAAAAAGTATGTAAAATAGTATCGATCAATATTTGTCCGTCACGGTAATCTTTATCTCCAATTATTATTCCTCCATGAAAAGCTTTTCTATGAATTAAATCTATTTGGTTTATAGAAGTGTAGCCTATCATTTTTTTTGATTCATCGTTTAGACAAATTGACCAATAAATATCTTCAGAATCATTTTTTATCTTGCTTAAAACCCATTCCCTTTCTCTTTCAGCTGAAACGTATCTAAAAGTACCAGAAGTTAATTCTTGAATTTCAAGACAATTACGCCATTTATTAATCAGGATATAATCGTCTGGTTCAAATGCCCTTAAATAAACTCGTTTCCCTATTATCATATAACAGAATTTAAATATTTAACAACTAACTTATAATCTCTATTGGCATTTATCGGAATTGACAATAAGTGTTCTGAAAGAATCCAACTCTCTTGATAATCATTATTATCTATTTCATTACTTAACATCCAATGTACTGGGCAATAAATATTGTTTTCACGAAGTTTTCTTTTAAGATTACTTCGTTCTCTCACAATAACAGGGAAAACCAAGGGTACTACATTATCAGGTAGCGATTTAAACAGAGCCTTATCTCCTAAATGAGCAATAAGCAACTTGAAGTTACATCTACGGGTCTCCTTGTCCTTTTCGAAGTCAATGCGATTTAACACATATTCGTCGTATTTTGTGAACTTGATGTTTTCTGGCAATCTATATGATTTGTTTGCTTTTTCAAATAAGGTAAGAAATCTTTTTTCATCACAACCATATTTGTAATGATAGTACCTCCAAAAACGCCCTTTCAACTTATTGTTAAAATATGCTTTGTTCTTGCCTTTTATTACCACATCATCAATCTTATCTTGAGAGATTATTATGCTTCCTTCACATGGGAAGAACTTCCTGAAACTCATAAAAGCATAATTGCCAATTAGATCATTGTTTTGGACATAAAAATCCTGAACCACATCTTGAATAATAATGATTCCGCTCTCTTTTAATTTGAGTAATGCAGTTATCACTTCATCAGATTGTTTAAATCCGAAATAATTAATAAAGAAAACAACTTTTGCCTTACCATCAACACGCTTTGAAAGGTCAACAAGATCAATCTGAAGATTATTATTTACCTTGTAAAATTCATACGGTATGCCTAACTCCTTGAACGGATAGAGTATAGTTGGGCACATATATGACGGCAGAAGCACTTTCTCGTCTTTCGATAATTTTAAATGCTGTAATATGACACGCAATGAATAGTATCCACCGTATGTATAGGTAAGATGTTTTCCCGGAAACCTTTCAAGGAAATAATTCCGAATATTGTTTTTTGGAAGAGAAATAAGTTTAAAAGGCGAATAAAATGGTTCTCCTCCAATAGGCAGCATTGTTTTTTTCATATTCTTACACTACTCGGTATATTTACAACCCTATCGGCAAACCATACAGTGTTCTGCAATCCGTCGGTTTCGCAATCCTTAAACATCGGGAGCCTGTTCATTAGTTCCCATATGGGTCGGGTCATGACTGCATGATCATTGGTATACTCCAGAAATTTTAGTTGCTCTTCTTTATCGTTCAGAAGGACTGCATTCAACCAGTAATTGGATTTTGAGCCTTCCGGTTCGGTAAAGAAATGTATATTTTCTTTGTCTGAGAAAAACTGTTTGTATTTTTCTGCCGTTTCACGCTTATTGGCTAAAATATGATCGATCTCTTCCAACTGGGCACATCCCAATGCCGCGTTGATATTGGGCATTCGGTAATTGTACCCGATATGATCATGTACAAATTCCCAACGGTGTGGCACTTTAGCCTGAGTGGTCAGATGTTTGGCGAATTTACCCAGCGTTTCATCCTGAAACAGCAACATTCCTCCCCCACCCGTGGTAATGGTTTTATTCCCGTTGAAACTGATTGCCCCAATCTTGCCGAAAGTACCGGTATGTTTCCCTTTGTAAAAGCTTCCAAGACTTTCGGCAGCATCTTCAATCAATTCTATGTGATAGCGATTGCAGACTTCCACAAGTTTGTCGAGATGAACCGGATGCCCGAATGTATGCATCGGCACACACGCCTTGATTCTTCTGCCGGTTCTTCTGTTGTAACAACTTTCTCCCTTTATTTCTGCGTTTTCCTTTAACCAGGCTTCCATCGCGTCGGGCGATAAACCCATGGTATCTTTGTCCACATCGATAAAAACGGGGTGTGCACCAATGTAACTGATGGCATTACATGTGGCAATAAAGGTCAGAGCTTGGGTAATGACTTCGTCTTCTCTTTCCACACCGACCAGAAGCATGGCCATATGGAGCGCGTTGGTGCCGTTTACACAAACTACCGCTTTTTGAGTGCCGGTGTATTCTATCATCATTTCTTCAAACCGGTCGACGAACTTACCCACACTGGATACGAATGTAGTGTCGATACATTCGTTCAGATATTTTTTTTCATTTCCCCTGAAGAACATGAAGCGGAACCATACCTTCGGTTCCGTATAACTCATGAACAAAACTGACTACGTCGTGATACATTTCCTAAATCCCAATTACATTTTTGCATCCAGATACTTTCCCTTTTCAATATAATCGAAATTGGGAATCATCTCAAAAAACAGTTTGACCAACTTTTCCTTGGTCCAGCTTCTATTTTGTTTAAACGATGTGATTGTATCCGTGAAATGCTGTATCAGTTTCTGGTCATACAACGCTTCATTTTTTACAATACCCAGGTTTTGGAACCGATCAAGATCAATGACTTCATTCTCGGTGAAGAATTCTTCAAAGTCTTTTTCACCGGTCGTATCACTTTGTGTGAAGAGACAGGGCCATTTTCCTTTCTCGGGAAGTGTGTGTGCCAGTTCTCTGGCTTCTTCTTCACTCTCACACAAGTAGGGTTCGTAACCTATATGTTTGAGATACCTTACTGCAATATCCGAAAATGTAATCAAATGAAGACTCTCACTTAATTTGGGAAAGAAGATATCTCTGTTGTCTCCGAAGATGGTGGACATCAAACAAAGTTCACCTGATTCTTTGGGAATCACGAAATATCTTTTTACGTCGTTGGGTGCCACAATAGGCTGACGTTTCTGTATCCTTTGGTTGAAGCCATGAAGCAGGGAGCCGTCGGAAAATGCCACGTTGGCAAAACGGGCTGTGGAAATGGTTATCTGTTCACTGTACTTCATCAGGAACATCTCCATGATCCGCTTCGAAGCACCCATCATATTGGCAGGATTGGCTGCCTTGTCGGTGGAAACACAGAAATATTTCTTAACTCCCTTTTCGATGGACTGGCGGATTGTCTTTTCCGTGTTGAAGATATTCACATCGATCATCCGCATCAGGGTAAAGGGATCTTTTTCACTGCGCACGTGCTTTAATGCAGACAGGTTGAGTACGTAATCATATCCACCGTCGTTGTTCCAAAATGCATCGTATTCAGCAGAACCGATATCAAGTGCAAATGTTTGAAAATCGCCATCGATATAGCCAAACGAACTGCGGATATCACGCACCAGCTCAACCATGTTGTTTTCACTGATATCTACCACATGAAGCTTGAGCGGACTGCGTTTGAAAATTTCTTTGACCACAGCTTGACCAATTGACCCGGCTCCACCAATAACAAGAAAACGAGATGAACTTACCTTTTCAAATAATTCCTTCTCGTTTTGCTGAATATCTTCAGTAAATAATTCTTTTTCTCGTCCAATGAGTTTGAGAATATTCATTTTTAATATATGATTTGTTACTTCTTCTCAATTTCTATGAAAAGATCTTGCACATACGGTTTTCCCAATACCCAACCACAGGCTGAAACTATTCCCAGGAACAAGAATCCTACAAGAATAATGCTCCTGCGGGGAGCGCTCTTTTCGTGAGGAACTACGGGAGGATTTACCAACGTAAGGATGGTCTGGTTCTCTTTCACGGAAATCCGTGCCTGTTCACGCTGCTTGGCCAGCTCGCTATACACGGAAAAAGCGATATTAAATTCGCTCTGCAGCCGCATCTCGGTAGAACGGGCAGTAGCAGTAACCAGCCCGCGGTTGGCATCCTGGAAAGCTGCGAGGCGTGACTGGGCCTGCAGGAAATCCTTGCGGGCAGTCTCATAGCTCTCCTCCACAAACTGCAAGTTGTCCTCTAACTTCTCCGATTTAAAAGAAGTAACATACTTTTCCAGGGTCCGGTAAAGATTATCCGTTACCTCAGCGGCCGGTTGAGCTTCGGGAAAACTGTAGCTCAACGACACATATCCCTCCTTGGAATTGGTAGAAACCTGTATGGATCCCTGAATCGTTTCGTATATTTCCTTTTCTTCTTCATTTAATGTATAAACAGTAGCCGAATCCATAGGAAATGCTGTTTCTTCAACCGGATTCTTTTTTTTGAGGCTGCCGAGCAGCACGCCGGGCAGGCCAAGGGTATACTTTTTGATGTTGCCCAGTACATTTTTATCCCGATACTGCTTGTTGGTATAATACTCATACAGGGTTATTTCCTTTCCGTTCGATCGCTTTGTCTTAATGGGTGTCTGCATGATTTCCCGGGTGAAAGGCACGCTCTTCACGATCTCGGGATAGATTTGGGGCGACAAGGTGCCTTCGGACATCATGGTGGTTCCCAGGTTTACCCCCATCATTGCGGCTACACCGCTCAGCCCACCGGTTTTATTTTCACCGCTCTGGGGCACCACCGTGCAACTGGCGGTATAACTCACCGGGGAGAAAAGGGCAACAAAGAGGCCGATCAGCAGGAATACTCCTGTAGTCGTCAGGATAAATTTTCGTTTTACCCACAGTTTACGCAGCAGATCTACCAGATCGATCTCATCGTTATTTTGATTAGGTTGGGGCAGGTTCTGTTGTTCCATCGGTTCGGTCATATTATTTTAACAAATTGGATATAAGAAGGGCAATGGTTGTGAGTGAGGTGGTCATTCCCAGGATGCCCTGGAGCGAAATCGGTTCCCGTTCGGGACGTTCCGGGACGATGATCTCGCAACCGGGCTCGATCCGCGCCCAGTGGCCGGAGGCCACCTGGCCGTTCATATAGACCACGTAGGGATTACGCTTCTGCGCCAGGCGGGAGTAACCGCCGGCCTGGTTGATGTAGTAACCCAGCTTCTTGTTCTTCTTGTAGGTGACGGTGTTGGGATACAACACTCCCCCCGATATACGTACCGTAGCCTCAAATTCCGGTATGTTCAGCACATCGCCGTCGCGCAGGATAATGTCTTCCGGTCCGCCGGGATGCTTCAGCGCTTTCTCCAGGTCGATGCCCACCGGGCGGTTGCTCAGGTCCACCTGTGCCAGCTGCTCCTCGTAATTGACACTGTCCTCTTTTTTGGTAACATCGGCTTCCAGTTTCAGCTTCAGCGCTTCCTGCGCCTGCTTCAATTCTGCGGCGGTCAGCCGTCGCGTGAGGCGCGCGCCTTTCACGTAGGCGTGGGGGGTGAGGCCGCCCGCCCGTTCGACTAGTGAGGAGAGCCGTTCGTCCTTCCTTACCTTGGCATATTGCCCGCCAAACAACACCTCACCGCTGACGGTCACGTTCTGTTGTACCTCATAGCCCGGGGAGCGGCGCACCACCACCTGGTCGTAGGGTTGCAGCGTGAAGTCGGGATCGCTCGACACGATCTCCCCGTCGGCCAGGGTGAATGTGAACCGTTCGCCCGACTCTTTCGGCACGGCGGTGCCGGAGGGGTCCTTGAGGCGGCGGTAGACATCGACGCGGGCGGTGGAGGCGGCTTCCGTCAGTCCGCCGGCGCGCAGGATAATGTCTTCGATCGTCATGTTCTCGGCATAGGGATAACTGTCAGGATGACGCACTTCTCCTCCGATGTAGACGGTGAAGTCGCTCTCGAGCGAGAGCACCGAGGGGATGTGCAGCAGGTCGTTCTTCCGCAGTTCGATATCGGCGATCTGCCCACTGAGGAGCGCGTCCAGACTGAACGACTGCATGGAGCGGGTGAGGTCTTCGTTCTCGCGGTAGAGCAGCGCCCGCTGCAGGTAGGCGTCGCCGGTGGTGCCCTGGGCCACCTTGATCAGGTCGCCCACGGTGCGGATCTGTTCGCCGATGGCGTACTTTCCAGGGCGGTAGACCGACCCGGTCACCTCTACCATGTTGGCGTACTTGTCGAGGATAGTGCTCACCTCGGCACGGTCGCCATCCTTGAGCCGGAAAGTACCGTACTGCGCCTCACCGAGGGTGTGGGCCTCCATCTCTTCACTCCCCTTACGGAGCACGGAGACGTTGCCGCGGTAGGCGTTGCCGCTGTAGCCGCCCGCATAGCGGATGAGGTCTTCCAGCGTTTCGCCCTCTTTCAGTTCGTACCACATGGGGCGCTTCACTTCGCCAATAGCCTGTGCCAGAATGCCGTAGGGTTCCACCATCACGATGTCGCCTTCCTGCAGGGTGATGTCGGCCATGTTGTTCCCTTTCATCAGGTACTCGTAGAGGTCGACCGTAGCGACGGCCTTGCCCGAACGGAAGAGGCGGATGTTGCGGATGCTCCCGATGCGGCTGGTGCCACCGGCGGCGTAGAGGGCATGGAAAGCGGAGGAGAAAGAGCTGAGGGTATAGGTGCCGGGCCGCTTCACCTCGCCCATCACGTTGACCTTGATGCTCCGCACGTTGCCGACGGAGATGGCCAGGAAAGTGTGGGGCTCGCCGGAGCCGAGGTCGGAATAGATGGTGGAAAATTCATTCTTGATTTTCAGTTCTGCCTGTTTTACGCTTAATCCGCTCAGTTGGATGCGTCCCAGCCCGGGAACGGTGATGTGTCCGTCGGGGGCAACGGTATACCGGACGTTCAGTTCCGAGTCGCCCCACACGTCGATAATGACCTCGTCGCCCGGCCCCAGTACGTAATTGGCTGGGGTAGGCATATTCATATTAGGGGCAAACGTGAGGTTCTGACTGGAAAAGAGGGATTGCCCGTAAATGCTTTCCGTAGGGGAGCCTTTATCTTCGGTGGCAACGGGGTTTTCCGTGAAGCCGGCCTCCCCGCGGAGCACATCGTCCTGGAGGCTTTTCCCTGAGGGGGCAGCGGCCTCGCCCTCCTGGTTGAGGTACTGGTCGCGCAGGCGCTGTACCTGCGCGGGGGTGACTCCTTTCTTTGTCATCTCTCTGATGATCTGCTCCTGCGACATGCCGGCATCGCGGTATCGCTTGAGTTCCTCAATCACCTGGCTGTCGCTGATCTGGGCAAAAAGGCTGCCTGCGGTCAGCAGGAACAGCAGCAAAACGGTAAGAAATCGACTGGGGTTTACATGCATGGAAATGAATGGTTTCATGTTGAAATGTTCTGTTTGAATAAATATTGAAAAGAGATGTGCGGGCACACTTCGTGACTGCCTGTCCCATTCCCGGGATGGCGGCCCATCAATTTTCAGTGTACAAAATTACAATAAAAACCCGCACTTTCCATTTTTTGCCCTGGAAAAAGGTGGTAAATGGGGTTAATTCCCCACCATGGAGGTGCATATCTCCACGGTGGCACAACCCAGCTGGTTGATGCGGACAACCACGGTGGACTTGCCGTCGACGGTAACCAGCTCACCCTCAAGCCCGGACAGGGGGCCCTTGATGACGCGCACTTTCTCGCCAGACTGAAGCCCGGCGGTGCTGAACGATACGGGTTGGTCGGAGAAATCGAGCATGAACCGGAACCGGTTCATCTGTTCTTCGGGAATCTCGGTGGGGGTATGTTCGCCCCGCAACACCAGGTAGCGGAGC
>JALHIE010000104.1 GCA_022840285.1 Porphyromonadaceae bacterium | reverse complement strand
GTGAAATGAGTTTTCATGCCATTTCCACTGATGCCGGAAATTCTCGTAAAAACCGGAATGTTCCTGATATTAAAAATGAGGTGTCGAATAATTCAAATCTTTTGATTTGAATTATTTTACTATTTTTTTAAACAAAGAGTTAGCCCCATTAATCACTACACTAAATCATTTTTCGTAATAAATCACTTTGATAACGTATAATACACTCTTTTGCAGGTTTTGGTTTTAGCGTTGGCTTTTGCGGCTTTGGCAATGTGCTTGCAAAATGCGTTGGCTTATTGTTGTTACTTTATTCATTAATTGAAAGTTCTTTTATTAAGTCAACTATTTTATTGTTGCTGAATTGTGTCTTGAACTCAATTTTTACTTTGCCGTCAAAGAATTTTTCAGCGTGTTTGATTTTGAATTTTTCTTCGTTACGAAGTCCATCAATATTATTAACGTCTTTGGTCTCTACAATAAAATTTAGTTTCTGCTCTCCGTCTTTGAATTTCAAAACATAGGCAAAGTCAGGTGAATATGATTTGCCACCTGCAACTGGAATTTTAATTGAGTTCTTCGGTATTTTGGTAAACACAATAACTTCTTTTACTTCTGACTTTATGTTTGATTTCTCTAAGTCAGAATCGTAATACAATTCTTCAAAGAAATAAGAGTTTGCAACATCTTCGTCAGAAAACAAAACACCAACATCAGAAGCAGAAATTTCTTTCAGCACATTTCCTTTTTCGTCTGTCAGCTTGGTTGGATGAATGCTGTTTGAAACCTTTTTGTATTCAATCGAATACTTGTCAAAGGCTTGTGTCATTAAGAAAAAGTCAAAGTTCTGTTTGATTATTCTTAGTGTGGTTTGGTTGAGATATTTATTAATGTCGGTTTCTGCTTCAATGATTGATTGATGCAAAGTTGCGATGTTTATGTTCAGTATCTTTGAAAGCTCTTTCAAAAAATCGCTATATTTCATAATAGAAATAGTCGCTGTCTTACGGTTGTGAACAGATTCAGGTTCGTTTACAACTGCTTTATTGTCTTTGATTTCAACTTTTGAAATTCTCTCGTTAATTCCGTCCGAAGTGAAATTGTCTTTTTGTGCTTTCAAAAACTCTGTAAACAAAGTTTTGAAATTGGCTTCGTTGTCAAACTTGTATTCAAGAATTACTTTCTCATTCAGTTTTTCCCAAAGGTCTTTTAGTTCTTGATATTTCTCTGTTCTTACTACAACTTTCTTTTTCGGGTCGGTTGCTTTGCGAACTTTGTTAGAGTTAACACCTTCAAAGATTCTTGGATAGTTTTGTTTGATGTAGTCAAAACCGCCTGTTTTGAATGAATTTGTTCTTGTGATGACGTTGTTCGTGTCCAAAACTTCCAAAAGTTCATCTTCGGTTGTTTCGTATAACTCGCAAATCTTTTTAATCATTTGCTCAGAAAGTTTGTCTGGAACTTGTTCAATAGAAATAGCTCCCGATTTCTGATTGATTTCACTAACCAATTTATCTACAAAGTCGCTTTCGGTAAAGTCAACAAAGTAGTTCAAATAAAACTGTTCGTCTTTTACACGGTTGCCATATTCATTCACAGGCAAACGCAAACCACGACCAACTTCTTGAAGTTTAGAAATTTCACTGCCACTGCTTCGGAGTTTGCAAATCTGAAATACGTTTGGATTGTCCCAACCTTCACGCAACGTCCATTTTGAAAAAATAAATCGTCTTGGATTTTCCAAGTCAAGCATTGCCTGTTTGTCATGCAAAATTTCGTTTATCTCTTTTTCAATGGCTTCGTCTTTTTCGGTATTGTCTTTTGAAAAATATCCTGCGTGTGTTGCCGAAAGGTCAATCAATGTTTTTTCTAAATAAGTTTTGTAAAAAGCATCCTTTTCAGTTTTAATCAATTCTTCAATTTCTGCTTTGATGTATTGCTCAACAGTTTTGCGGATATATCCTTCTTTATTTCGGTATTCGTCTATATTGTCAATGAAGAAAAGAGATAATGGTTTAATCTTTACTTCTCTTGTCAATAGTTGTTTCTCAATTTCAAAATGATGCTTAATTGCCTTTTGAATCATTATTTCTTGCAATGAAGCAGCGTAAGAATATGGATTGATTGACTCTTCCTTTCTTAACTCTTTTCCATTTGACAAAAGGACAATTTTATTATTTGCTTTTCCACTTATTTTTTCAAGAACCAAATCAGACATTTGACTGTGGATTTTTGCAAATGAATCAGATTCTTTTATGCGAAATGATTTTTCTTTGTTGTTCTCTTTTAGCTTGAATACCGCTTCATTACCTTTAATGTCAACCAATTTAACTAAAGCATTTTCGCCTGCATTAAATTCTGTAATGTGTCCGATTACTCCCTTTACTAAATTTCTGTTGAATGAATCAACGGCTGTTAGAGTGTAAATCAAGTTTTCATAGCCTTGAAAAGTTGCACCATAACGTAAAATAAATTGGGGCTTCATTTTCTGAATGTTCTCCCAAGTCTTATTGCCTTGCCCGAATTTGTGTGGCTCGTCAATAATCATAAATGGTTTTGTTGCTCCTACGACATCAAAAGGAATCGTGTATTTGTCAAACAAACCTTTGTCAAAACTCTTTTGCATTGTTTCAGAGTTAATCATACCTGCGTTGATAATCATAACCTGAATGCTGTTTTTCTCGAAAGTTCCGGCATTTACAAAACTAGTTACTGCCGGTGGAATAAATGATTTTTTGCTCTTGCTGTTTTTCTGACTTTCTACAATGTGTAAATGAAGCGTTTTGCCATATTGTTCTTTGAAATGCTCACGGCTACTGTCCGATTTCAAAAAATCAATTGTTCCTGCTTTAATGGAAAGCGTTGGAACAACGACTATGAATTTGAAAATGCCGTAGTTTTTATTGAGTTCAAAAATGGTTTTGGTATAAGTATAGGTTTTACCAGTTCCCGTTTCCATCATTATATCAATAATGTTGCTGTTTCGCTTTATCTCTTCGTTTATTCCATTATCTTCTTGAACGGCTCTGATGTTTTGAGGATATGTTCTTTCAGTAGTTCTTATCCGCTTCTGTGGGCTGAACAAGGCTAATGTTCTCAAACACCGCAATAGTGCTATCTACTGCGTGTGATTGATGGTTTAGGTTTTTCTCAAAATTAAATCCCTTCATATTAATACCTTGTTATAAAGTCAATGTCACTTTTTTTCTTGTTGTTGTAAGTTTTTACGTTTTCTGAAATCTCTCGTAAACTCTTGCTCTCCAAGTGATAGCCAAAAGCGATGATGCTTTTAGGTTCAAAATGTTTGTCAGTATCTATCTTTTCCAACAATGCTTTTAGGCTGTCTGTAGTAAAGCCTTTGTGCATCAGATACAATCTGCCATTGCCGTAATAAGCGGTGTAACCGCTCAAATCAATACTTTCCAACTCTTGCGTTAAGGCAATGCCGTCATAGGTTTTCCAAGTAGTTAGTAAGGCTTTGATGTCGTCTTCAATGAGTATATTAGCCCTCAAATAAACCGAGCAGTAAAAAATAAAAGTTATTTTTACAACTGCTATGGAAAAGAGGAAAAATTTTACATCGAAAATCAAGGCTGAAATAGTTTTATCCTTGTTGCGTGGAGAGGATCCGGAGCTGATCAGCCGTGAATACGGAGTTACTCTGGCTGATATCAACCTTTGGCGGGATCAATTTATCGAGAGTGGTACCGACGGGTTCAAACGTAAACCCGACGATTCGAAGCTGGGTGCTGCCGAGCGTAAGATCGGGCAACTGCAGATGGAGCTTGAACTCACAAAAAAAAAGAACGAATTGGCAGCAAAACTAAAAAGGAAATAATCTCCATGCTGATAGAGGAACATTATCCATTAACCGGGAAACCATATCCGAAGCGTTTGATATTCAAGGTAGTCGGCTACAGCAGCAGCACCTGGTATGAAAACCCTACTCCCAAAACAGGGAAACGGGGCAGAAAACCCAAGCATAGCGATGAAGAGGTTTTACAGGAGATTAAAACTGAAATTAAGAAAAGTACATTCAACGCTGAAGGTTATATAAAAGTGAAGAAGCGCATGGGTAAAAGGAAGATAAACGCTCTGGTAGCCGGCAAGGCACGTGTGAACCGCATCATGCGGGAAAACAACCTGCTGAGCCCCTACAGAAGGCCCGGGAAGACGAATAAGCGCGAACATGATGGTACTATAATCACGGATGCACCCAATGTAATGTGGGCCAC
Organism: Porphyromonadaceae bacterium; assembly: GCA_022840285.1. Lineage (GTDB taxonomy): Bacteria > Bacteroidota > Bacteroidia > Bacteroidales > Dysgonomonadaceae > Petrimonas. The sequence goes on along the minus strand of JALHIE010000104.1, from coordinate 5,593 downwards.
TGACGGGAAGAGGTTCTGGATTGAAGGGTCAGGCTGGCATTGGTTCTTTGGTGTGATCGATCATTTTAACGATGAGATTATCTCATGGCATATTGCAAGGAAAGGCAACCGTTTTGCCGCCATTGAGCCTGTTAGGGCCGCTGTACGGAAGACTTTCGGTTCGGTAGGTAAGGATGTGTGTAAAGGAATGAAGTTGCAATTAAGAAGCGACCATGGCTCGCAGTATGACTCTGCTGATTTTATGAATGAAATGAAATTCCTGGATGAAATTCCTGGGATTGGAGATGTCCAAAGCGTTTGTACGGTCACCGCAATGCAACGGGATAATAGAGCGGTTTCACCGCACCCTGGAAGAACAGGTGCTGCAAACAGAAACATTTTCTTCCTTCGAGGAAGCTTATAGCGTTATCAATCATTTTATTGATAACTACAACGCGGATTGGATATTTCATAGACTGGATTACTGTTCTCCTGTAGAATACAGGGAAAAGTATGCGGAAAGCCAGCGAAAAGAAAATGATGACATACCATCGGGCAATAAGGATCCTGAGGTTCAGCTTGTCCTCATTTCTAGTGGCTCAATGCCACGAAGAAATGAAACAGCCCATCAGGCAATGGTAAAAGGGGCAATTACTTACAGTAACACCCCTTCTATAAATCCTTCGGTATAATATATTACCATCGGATCAGCTTGTCCGATACAAAAGTAATAAAAAAGATTAAATACAATTAATGTGCTCGGTTATTACGGGCTAATACAGTCGTCTTCAATGAGTTTACCCGCATCAAACAGCGTTTGCGAACTGTCAAACTGTTCTGCTTCAAAATTGTAATCTTCCCAGATTGGAGTTGTTTCAAAAATTTTGAAACCAAGGTCAATCAAATCTAAGTCTATAGCTTCTTTTTGTTCTGTTCTGATAGTATGTTCTCCTTTACAAGCAGGACAATGATCTCCATCTATTCCAGCACATTTTATTTTTTCAGATTTTGCAGGCACATCGATGTTCTCCTCTCGGATTTTATTGGCAGCTCTCTTAAGTCTTTCTTTTGTTATTTCAAAAATTGTTGGTTCTGCTTTTAATTCTGTTTTTACAAAATCAAAAGCTAGTTTATTCTTTTTCGGGTCTATAGGTTCAGGAATTTGAACTAAGATATATTTTCTGCTTCCCAAATCTTCTGCATTAAGTTGCATAACAGCATCACCTGTAGTTCCAGACCCTGCAAAATAGTCAAGAACAATGTCGCCATCTTGTATATCTGAAAGAATCAGTAAATCTTTGATTAAGATTGAAGGTTTTGAAAAATCAAAAATGGCTCTTTCTTGTTTGAATAAGTTTTTGAGTTCTTCTGTTCCCTTAGCATTTATATACTTGTCTTTAAGAATAGAAATGAACTGAGTATACTTACTTTTATTACCACGAAGTTTCTCATATGCGATATATGTTCCATTATCTCTTTTCTCAAAAATAATGTCACCATCGTCCACCAATTTTTTCATTTTAGCTTTTCCTAGTCTCCACCTTCCTTCACTCCCATCATTTCTTAAAGGATAAACATCTTCACCTTCTGGCCCCTTGATAGGGAACCACATCCCAGGAGAATCTTCTCTTCTAGAACCAGCACCCCATTTGTTTAATTCTCTCCCTTTTGCATATTTACCATTAGCATCTGTTAAATTAAGCTCAAGTTCCTCTTTTTCAAATCCAACAAATTCTAAATCATTTATTTTTTTTGCATAAACTAAAATAAAGTCGTGTGTTTCCCTGACAAATTTAGACTGACTTCCACCTTTTATTGCTTCTCTTGTAAATTGAATAACGAAATTTTCTTCACCATAAATTTCGTCCATCAACATTTTTAGTTGTGCCACTTCATTGTCATCAATAGAAACGAATATTACTCCATCATCTTTTAAAAGTTGTTTAGCAATATAAAGGCGCGGATACATAAATGTTAGCCAAGCAGAATGGCTATTACTCTTTTGCTTTGTAAAATCTAAAATGCGTTTGGCTTTTTCTGCATCAATACCAATTAGGTTTTGTAATTCTTTTACTGTAAACTTTCTATCATCTTCATATACAAATCCATCACTACCTGTGTTGTAAGGCGGGTCAATGTAAATCATTTTTACTTGTTCGTAATAGGCATTGGCAAGGTGTTTCAGCACTTCCAAATTATCGCCTTTAATGAGCAAGTTTTCAGAATTTACATTTTCTGGTTTACTGTTGTGTGTTTCGTCTGCTTTTAGCAAAGTGGTTGCAGGGTCGCTTGCTAAAAGTCTTGCGTAACTTTTGCCTAACCAGTCTAATCCGTAACTCTCAGTAGAAAAATTGATTTTCTTTTCAGTTAGATTATTTTTGAATTTTTCTAATTGAAAATTTCCGTCTTTGTCAAAGCAATGCGGAAAATGAATTTTCAATGTTTCCAAATCTTTGTTTGGCACTTTTATGTCGGTTGTTATTTTTTGCTCGTTGCTCATTTTTTGTCCTTTTTAATTTCGTTGTCAATCAATAGTTCCTTTACATTTACGCCAAGAATTTCAGCGATTTCATAAAGCACTTCAATTCGTGGTTGTTGTCTGTTTTGCACATAAGCATTTACCATATTGTAGCTTTTGCCTAATTGCTCGGCAAGCCAAGTCTGCTTGATGCCTTTTTCGTCCAACACTTCTTTTATTCTGTTCATTTGTTCAAATGATGTCAAGTCGCAAAGATAGGTTTATAATTTTTAGTATCTCATTTTGTAAGATAAAAAGTAATCAGAAAATTTTCAACAGTCTTGTCGGTGCGTTGGCAAAAAAATGGCTCTTTTGGTTTTTTGAGCGTTGGCTCGTGTGTCGGCAAAAACCAAATGTGCCATTTGTGCGTGGGCTTTTTTACACTGACCGATAACGGATGGCGGTATGGTTAGTTACCGAGTTCGAAGCACTTTCCTATCAAGTTACTACTACTTTTGATACGAGCTGTGCCGCTCGAATACCCTCTGCATAGGCAATTAACTATACCGCGTGTTGTGGCGTCGTTATTTTTTATTCCTTTTATATGACTGTTTTATCAATGACATAATATATTCAATATTTTCATCATCTCTAATCTGCAATTCGTAATCTCCGTTTCCCCAATGTCCAATATTTGCAACATCTCTTGCTAATTCTTTGGGGTCGTCAAGTTCACCTTTCGACATATTCAGCCACAATTTTATTTGGTTACGTTGTATATTTACATCAACAACATTAGATGAAGCTATGAACGCAATATAAAGTTTTTTTGGTTTCAATTCTAATCCATCAAGATTGAGAATAGCGTTTTTGAGTTTTTCGTACAGCTCTTTTATTTCTTCTGTGGCTTTTTCAATATGCTCTTGTTCGGTAAACACTTTAATTTCTCTTGTTACTTTTTCGATAGTAGCATCTTGTCTGCTAATGGTTTTTACACTTTCTTGTGCTCCCGAAGTTTGGATTTGATTGTAACTAATAGTTTTGTTATTGTAGCGCTTGACCTCCCAAAGTTCAATCGGCAGGTCTTTAAAATTTATCGCCTCTTTTTGATAAGAAGTGAAACTTGGCGAAATGAATATAACTCGAGATTGCGACCAATCAACGTCATTACGTTTCAGTGTAATTTTATTGTTTTCGTTGTATTCAAGAATAAAGTCAGCTTTGTTGTTTAGCATAAGGGATAAGTAGGCGTAGCCCTGGTCAATTACACTAAAATTTTTGTCCCGTTTATATTCAATGATTACAAAACTCGAAGAGTCCTTGTCAAAGGCAAGAGTGTCTAACCGGAAGTTGTTTAGTGAAAATTCAGAACGTACAAGGTCAAGTCCAAAAATTGTCGCTAAATTTTTTTCTGTTAAATCCTGAATTTCTTTTTCAAGTTTGAATGGAGATTCTCTTATTTGTTCAAGTTTGTCTGTGTTGTCTATATTAAAAAGTGCCATTTATTCAGATATTATTATTATGTTTTGAGTTCTCTTTATTGTGACTGCTAACGGGCGAGAGCTTGTAGCAGTAACGGCATTTTAGCACTACCGTTGATTAGAATTGCTATCGTTCAATTTAGCACAGATGTTGAATATAAACCCGTCACCCGCCATTACACCAAACCCTTGTTATGAGCAGGTTTTTTGTTTGTTGCCATATATCGTCCAATTCAATTTATTTTCTGATAGCTTTTCATATTCTGCGATTTTTTGCATTATTGACTTTTTATGTTCGGCTCCAATTAAAAACACTGCTTGATTATATTGATTTTTTTTGCTGTAATTGTAAATATTTTGAAGCATTGCGTTTTCACGGTTATCGTATTGCTCTGCGTGAAATAATTTATAAATATCAAGTAATCTATCTTTTTCGATTTCAGATTCCAAAATATTTTTTTCCATAACCTGCTTTTTCTCTAGAAAACCCAAAAATTTTTCACTATTGAGATAGTGAAAACCTTCTTCTGCTATCAAAACATCTTTCTCATTATCTAACTTTTGATAATCCTTGTGTTTGAAAAATATAAGAAACAAATCTTGGTATTCAGATGATTTTTGTCTTACACTAATGTCGACAGGGAAAATATCAATGTTATAATTTTGTTTGTATTTTTTGATACATTTTACTTCAAGAGGCAGTACTGGAGGATTCCGATTAAGCAAATTGCTATTGGCCCAATACACATCAAACGAATCGTTATAATACATATCAGTATAATGGCTTGGCAGTTCATCAAAAATCACTTCGGGATTTATTGATTCGATAATTTTATACAATTCATCAGGATTACATCTTCCATTTTCCGAATGTATAGTACAGACAAGAGTAATATTGTACATATATTTATTTTTGGAATAAGGCTGACAAACAACGATTTATTGCTTCCCTAATATCATCTATCTCAGTTGCTCCTTGTCCTTCTGCAGTGCAAGAACAAACAAGTGTATTTGATTTTGCCGAAATGAATTGTATTGTTACTTCAATTGTATAGCCCCCAAGACCTCCGGCAACATTTCTTCTGCCACTTTCTCCATAGTTCACTATTAGGGTTTCGTCCAATAACTCAGATTTTACTTCAGACAATCTAATAAACCCTTCTTTCGTTAGTTTCCCTGCAATAACATCGCTTGGGTTAACACTTTTACTACTAGTTGAGCCATATACGCCATAATTTCCTCCATACACTCCTCCTTCACTTGAAGTCAAATTCTGTGTTGGAGAAATGAATATGTATTTATATACTTCGAGTGAATCATTTTTTGTGATTACTGGGGCTTTAAGGACTGCGCAACTGTTGCCCAAAACACCTATTAGAATAATTGCTAAAAATTTAATTCCTCTCATCGTTTTTATGTTTATTTTTTCATTTTACCTCCACTTTTTGGTTATTGGCTTCTCCGTTTCACACAGGTAGTCTGTAAACTTGCCTAGAACATCTTAGTGTTTTATTCGCCGTTATAGCCCACCAAAGTTATTGAAAAGAAGTTGATTCACAAATTTTCACAAAGATTGATTTAATATGATATCAATAATGGCAAATAAAACTAGTTGAACGGAACCTATTGCTATGGGAAAAGTATTTATGGGAGGTTGGCGTTTTTGCTTGATTTG
>JALHIE010000247.1 GCA_022840285.1 Porphyromonadaceae bacterium | reverse complement strand
TTAACGAATTTAAGCCCAACGGCCTGATCAGATAAGCCTCTATCGATTTCTCCGCACCGGAAATCACAGCCGTGTCGTAGCCGAAGAGTAAGCCACCCAGGGTCGCTACCAGGGTGATGCCGAATATGTATGTTTTGTTATATTTCATTTTTCCTTAGATTATAAGACATAAGAACCAGGACAGACAAAATATTGCCAGACCCGATAGGCTTTTTTGTTAAATTGTTCAACGTCGTATCCGATAAGTTCACAGACCGTTGTATTGAGAGTTGAAACAAAGATTCTGATTTCTGGCTCTATCGTCTTGGTTCCGTCAAATATACATGTTAACAATCGCCTCATAAAGTTCCTGCTTGCCACTGATCTGACCCGGCTCTTTACCCAGCGAGAGGGCGTATTCACGCATATCTTCCAACGAAAGGCTGCCTTCTTCAAACTCTTTTCCTTTACCGCTATCGAAAGAGGCATATCTCTCCGTCAGCATCTGCATGTAGGGCGATTCCTCCAGAATCCCGGCGGCAGCTTCCAGAGCACGTGCAAAAGCATCCATGCCGGCAATATGTGCAATAAAGATATCTTCCAAGTCCGTGGAATTTCTCCGGGTTTTGGCGTCGAAGTTTGTACCACCGCCCTGCAGTCCGCCGCCTTTCAGGATAACCAGCATGGCCTGTGTCAGCTCATAGAGATCGAGACAGCGCACTGCAGGTCGTGTTCAAAAGTGTGCCCTGCCAGTGTGGCGTGGTTTACCTCAATGTTCAGTTTGAAATCCTTGTCGAGGTTGTGTGCGCGAAGAAATCCAATCACGGTTTCTGCATCCGTATCGTACTGGTGTTTGGTCGGCTCCATCGGCTTGGGTTCAATGAGAAATGTACCTTTGAATCCTTTTGAGCGAGCATAATCGCGTGCCTTGGCCAGCATCATGGCCAGGTGTTCCTTTTCTCGCTTCATATCGGTGTTCAGGAGGCTCATATACCCTTCGCGCCCGCCCCAGAAAACATAATTTTCCCCTCCAAGCTCGATGGTGGCATCAAGTGCGTTTTTGATCTGTGTGGCAGCGTAGGCAACACTGTCGAAGTTGGGGTTGGTGGCTGCCCCGTTCATGTAACGCTTGTGACTAAAAACATTGGCTGTGCCCCAGAGCAGTTTGATGCCTGTCTCTTCCATTCTTTTTTTAGCGTATGCAACGATGGACCTGAGGTTAGCTTCATACTCCCTTATGGTTTTTCCTTCGTCGATCAGATCGATATCGTGAAAACAGAAATATTCGATTCCAATCTTCTGCATAAACTCAAAGCCGGCATCTAGCTTCTTCCGAGCTCTTTCCAAAGCACCATTGCCATTGTTCCATTCAAAATCTTTGGTTTCTTCTCCAAAAGGGTCGCTCGATTCCGCACAAAGGGTATGCCAGTAAGCCATGGAGAATTTGAACCA
>JALHIE010000103.1 GCA_022840285.1 Porphyromonadaceae bacterium | reverse complement strand
ATTATAATGGAAACGAGAAATTTAAGAAAAGAAAGAATCGGGGTCGTTTTCAGCAACAAGATGGAAAAAACCGTCACCGTTACTGTAAAATGGAAAGAAAAACACCCTATATATGGGAAGTTCGTTAATAAAACGAAAAAATTTCACGCCCATGATGAAAAGAATGACTGTAATATAGGAGATACAGTGCGTATAATGGAAACACGTCCTTTGAGCAAAACAAAGAGATGGAGAGTGGTTGAAGTAATAGAAAGGGCCAAGTAAGATGATACAGCAGGAATCAAGACTAAACGTGACCGACAACAGCGGAGCCAAGGAAGCCCTTTGCATTCGCGTATTAGGCGGAACAAGACGACGCTATGCGTCTGTTGGGGATGTAATTGTTGTGGCTATCAAAAGCGTAATCCCATCGAGTGACATTAAAAAAGGCGCCGTAACAAAAGCAATCATTGTTCGCACAAAAAAAGAGATTCGGCGTGCCGATGGTTCTTACATCCGTTTTGACGACAATGCCTGCGTTCTTTTGAACAATGCAGGCGAGTTGAGAGCCAGCCGCATCTTTGGGCCGTTAATCTATTAAACAATCACAGACAATGAGTAAATTACATATTAAAAAAGGAGATACGGTTTACGTGAACTCCGGTGAAGACAAAGGCAAAACAGGACGCGTGCTTGAGGTACTGGTGGCTAAGAACCGCGCCATTGTCGAGGGAGTAAATATCGTTTCGAAGCATGCAAAACCCAATGCTCAGAATCCCAATGGAGGTATCGAAAAGAAAGAAGCTTCCATTCATATCTCGAAACTCAATCCGGTTGATCCGAAAACCGGAAAGCCAACACGCATTGGAAGAAAAGAGGACAATAAAGGTAAGTTAGTACGTTATGCAAAAAAATCAGGGGAGGTAATCAAGTAATGGCTAAAGAAGTGAAAAAAGAAAAAGCGGCAAAATCTGCCGAACCCAAAGCTGAAGTTCAGAAAGAAACTCAGGTAGCTCCCCAAACAGAAGATCAGGGAAACAGAAGTACGGTTACTCTCAAAAAAGAATACGCTGAGCGTATTGTACCTGTCTTGATGAAAGAATTTGGATACAAATCCGTTATGCAGGCTCCCAAACTCGACAAGATAGTTATAAATCAGGGATTGGGTATAGGAGTAGCTGACAAGAAAATCATCGAGACAGCGATCAACGAGCTAACGGCAATTACCGGTCAGAAAGCGGTGGCAACTTACTCGAGAAAAGACATTTCCAACTTCAAGTTACGTAAGAAAATGGCTATCGGAGCCCGCGTAACGTTGCGTCACAATAAAATGTATGAATTCCTCGAAAGACTTATTCGTGTGGCGTTACCGCGTATTCGTGACTTCAGGGGAATTGAAGGGAAACTCGACGGACGAGGAAACTATACCCTGGGAATCCAGGAGCAGATTATCTTTCCCGAAATCAATATCGACAGCATCTCCCGTTTGCTGGGAATGAACATTACGTTCGTCACATCTGCAGCAACCGATGAAGAAGGCTACGCACTCCTCAGAGAATTTGGATTACCGTTTAGAACAGAAAAAAACAAGTAAGAAATGGCAAAAGAATCAATGAAAGCCCGCGAGGTGAAAAGAGCTAAGATGGTTGCCCGTTATGCCGAAAAAAGAGCAAAATATTTGGCAGAAGGCGATTACGAAGCACTTCAGACCATCCCTAAAAATGCATCTCCCGTTCGATTGCACAACCGTTGCAACATAACCGGACGCCCAAAAGGCTATATGCGCCAGTTTGGATTATCACGCATTAAATATTGTCCCGACAGTCGGGATCAATTTAAATTTTTTTATAATGACAGATCCAATAGCAGATTATTTGACGCGGTTGAGAAATGCTATCCAGGCGAAACATCGTGTGGTGGAGATTCCCGCATCAAACTTGAAAAGAGACATCACCAAGATTCTCTTTGACAAAGGCTACATCCTTAATTATAAGTTTGTAGAGGATGGACCACAAGGCTCAATTATGATTGCCTTGAAATATGATCCGGTAAATAAGGTGAACGCGATCAAGAAACTGATCCGGGTATCTTCACCGGGGTTACGTCGGTATACCGGTTATAAAAATATGCCCCGGGTACTGAACGGTTTGGGTATTGCCATATTATCTACTTCAAAAGGAGTAATGACGGATAAAGAAGCTGCCGTTCAGAAAATCGGTGGTGAAGTGTTGTGTTACGTTTATTAATTTCAGGAGGAGAACAGTATGTCAAGAATAGGAAAATTGCCCATATCATTGCCTTCCGGCGTTGCAGTAACGGTGGGAGAAGATAACGTGATAACGTTGAAAGGCCCGAAGGGAGAGCTGAAACAACACGTAAACCCTGATATTAAAGTGGAGGTTGAAAACGGTGTTCTGACCGTTGTAAGGCCTACTGACGACAGAGAACATAGAGCCATGCACGGTTTATACCGTTCTTTGCTCCATAATATGGTGATTGGTGTTTCGGAAGGATTTCGCAAGGAACTGGAACTTGTTGGTGTTGGGTACCGTGTAACCAACAACGGACAAATTCTGGAATTATCGTTGGGTTATACCCACAACATCTTCCTGGAATTACCCCAGGAGATTAAAGTGGAAACCAAGATGGAAAGAAACAAGAATCCGCTTATTATTTTGGAGTCTTCCGATAAGCAATTGCTCGGACAGGTTTGTGCAAAAATTCGTTCATTCCGCAAACCTGAACCTTACAAAGGCAAAGGTATTAAATTTGTGGGAGAACAGATCCGTCGCAAATCGGGTAAGACAGCAGGTAAATAATTCAGGTAAACAGAAATCGCTATGTTAACAAAAACAGAAAGAAGACTAAAGATTAAGACTCGTGTTCGCGGAAAGATCAGCGGGACCAGCGAGTGTCCGCGTTTGTCCGTGTTCAGGAGTAATAAACAAATATACGCGCAGGTTATCGACGATGTTAACGGAGTTACGCTGGCATCGGCTTCATCTTTGAAAGTGGATGAAAAACTTCCGAAGAAAGAAATGGCGGCAAAGGTTGGTGAAATGATTGCCAGCAATGCTAAAGAAGCCGGAATTGAGAAGGTAGCATTTGACAGAAACGGTTACCTATATCATGGACGTATAAAAGAATTGGCTGATGCCGCTCGTAAAGGAGGACTTAAATTTTAAACAACTATGACTGGAACAGATAGAAGAGTAAAATCGACAAACGATTTAGAGTTGAAAGACAGGTTAGTGGCGATCAATCGTACGACCAAAGTGACAAAAGGGGGTCGCACATTCACATTTGCTGCTATGGTTGTAGTTGGAAACGAAGACGGCATTATTGGCTGGGGATTGGGAAAAGCCGGCGAGGTGACTACCGCTATTGCCAAAGGCGTTGAAGCAGCCAAGAAGAACTTGATGAAAGTTCCCGTGTATAAAGGAACCATCCCCCACGAGCAATCTGCACGTTTTGGCGGAGCCGAGGTGTTCCTGAAGCCGGCCTTTACCGGAACAGGTGTGAAAGCAGGAGGTGCCATGCGTGCCGTGTTGGAAAGTGCGGGAATTACCGATATTCTGGCGAAATCGAAAGGATCGTCTAACCCCCACAACCTGGTGAAAGCAACCATTGAAGCGTTGTGTGAACTGAGAGACCCCATTACCGTTTCTCAAAATCGCGGAGTTAGTTTGGAAAAAGTATTTAACGGATAAAAACGGAAGGATTTTGAAATGGCTACTATAAAAGTAAAACAGACCACCAGCAGGATTAACTGCCCTAAGATTCAGAAAAAAACGTTAGATGCGTTGGGATTAACAAAAATGAACAGAGTGGTTGAACATGAAGATAATCCTACTATCAGAGGCCTTATCCAAAAAGTTCATCATTTGGTGACGATTGTAGAATAAATTAGTTTATAACGATAAAAAATAGATAATAATGAATTTATCGAACTTAAAACCCGCTGAAGGCGCAACCAAAACCCGCAAAAGAATCGGACGCGGATCGGGATCGGGCAGAGGAGGCACTTCGACAAGAGGACACAAAGGACAAAAATCAAGATCGGGTTATTCCAGAAAGACAGGATTTGAGGGAGGACAGATGCCTTTACAGCGTCGTGTGCCCAAATTTGGATTTAATCCGCTCAGCAGAGTTGAATACAGAGCCATCAACATTGAAACTCTTCAGTTATTGGCAGACTCTCAGAAAATAGAAAAGATTACTCCGGAGGTATTGATCAATGCCGGCCTTATTTCTCGAAAACACCTGGTTAAAATTCTTGGAAGAGGAACACTTTCAGCAAAATTGGAAGTAGAAGCTCACGCTTTCTCCAAGGCTGCAGAACAAGCTATCTCTTCTGCAGGAGGAACAGCCGTAAAACTCTGAAAAAATGGGATTTGTACAGACAGTAAAAAATATTTGGAAAATTGAAGACTTGCGGATGAGGTTGCTCATCACGCTGGGTTTTATTGCCATATACCGGTTCGGTTCGTTTGTCGTACTTCCGGGTGTTAACCCGTTGCAACTCGAAGCACTGCAGGCAAATGCCAGCTCCGGTTTACTGGGATTGCTGGATATGTTCTCGGGAGGCGCGTTTGCGAACGCTTCAATTTTTGCATTGGGAATTATGCCCTACATCTCTGCTTCCATCGTGATGCAGTTGTTGGGCATTGCCGTTCCGGCTTTCCAAAAAATGCAACGCGAAGGCGAGAGCGGACGTACGAAGATGAACCAGTATACCCGTTACCTGACAGTTGCCATTTTGCTTTTCCAAGGGCCCGCTTATATCTACGGAGCGTTGGGATCGGCAATTCCGGGAGGATTATTTGATTGGGTAATTCCTTCAACCGTTATTCTCGCCGGCGGCAGCATGTTTGTGTTGTGGCTTGGTGAAAGAATCACCGACAAAGGCATCGGTAACGGTATTTCCTTTATCATTCTGATTGGTATCATTGCCCGCCTGCCGCACGCTCTGGTAGCTGAGTTCGACCGGTTACTCAATGCTCCCGGTGGATTGGTGCTCTTCCTGCTGGAAATCATTTTCCTGATGGTGGTTATAGCCGGAGCGATCATGCTGGTACAAGGCACGAGAAAAATACCTGTACAGTACGCTAAACGTATCGTGGGCAACAAGCAATACGGTGGAGTTCGCCAGTATATACCGTTAAAAGTGAATGCAGCAAACGTAATGCCTATCATCTTTGCACAGGCGATTATGTTTATTCCCCTTACCATTGCTCAGTTCTCCGTCGGAGAAGGTGGTGGTTTTTGGGCTTCGTTGATGAATTATACCAGTTTTTCGTATAACTTCATCTTTGCGTTGCTGATCATCGCTTTCACCTATTTTTATACGGCAATCACCGTTAATCCGATCCAAATGGCAGAGGACTTGAAGCGAAACAACGGCTTTATTCCCGGCGTAAAACCGGGAAAAAGGACGGCGGAGTACATCGACCTGGTCATGTCGAGGATAACCTTTCCGGGTTCCCTTTTTCTGGCATTGGTAGCTATTATGCCTGCATTTGCAGGTATTACCGGGATAAATTCGCAGTTTGCACAATTCTTCGGAGGAACCTCGTTGCTGATTCTCGTCGGTGTTGTGCTTGACACCTTGCAACAGATAGAAAGCCATTTGCTGATGCGTCATTACGATGGCTTCCTTAAATCGGGAGCTAAAATAAAGGGTCGGTCCGGCTCAATTGCAGCTTATTAAGTTTCTGACGAATAAATGGGGATGAATAGTAGAACGATCATACTGAAAACCGACGAAGAGATCGAATTGATGCGTCAAAGCAACCGTTTGGTAGGAATGACTCTTGGAGAGCTTTCCAAACACATCAAACCCGGAGTGACGACCCTTCAACTCGACAAAATTGCGGAGGAGTTTATCAGGGATCACGGAGCTATCCCCACCTTTTTAGGATACGGCGGTTTTCCTAATTCCATTTGTGCCTCGGTAAATGAAAAAGTGGTACACGGAATACCCAACAATCACCCTTTGCAGGAAGGCGACATCATATCCATTGATTGCGGTACAAACAAACAGGGATATTGTGGCGATTCGGCATACACGTTCTGCGTGGGAGAGGTAAAGGATGAGATCAAGCAATTGCTCAAGGTTACCAAAGAAGCGCTTTACAAAGGCATCGAACAGGCCTGTCACGATAAGAGAGTGGGAGACATCGGTTTCACCATACAAACTTATTGCGAGTCACACGGTTATTCGGTTGTAAGGGAATTGGTAGGTCACGGAATAGGCAGAAATATGCACGAAGCACCTGAAGTGCCGAATTACGGCAGGAAAGGGACGGGACCGTTGTTGAAAAACGGAATGTGTATTGCCATCGAACCGATGATCAACATGGGAAGTAAAAATGTGGTGTTTGAGAACGACGGATGGACAGTGCGGACCAAAGACCGCAAACCATCGGCTCATTTTGAACACACCGTAGCTATCCGAAACGGGAAAGCCGATATTTTATCGACATTTGAGTTTATTCAGGAAACAAGCAACAATTAAAAAGGAACAACAATGGCCAAACAAACAGCAATTGAACAAGACGGAACAATAGTGGAAGCATTGTCGAATGCCATGTTCCGGGTAGAGTTGGAAAACGGGCACGAAATTACCGCACACATCTCGGGAAAAATGCGTATGCATTACATCCGGATTTTACCCGGAGACCGGGTGCGAGTAGAAATGTCGCCTTACGATCTTTCGAAAGGAAGAATTTCATTCAGATACAAATAAAACAAGACAATTAGACATCAGATAGTAGACATCAGACCACAATTGTCTAAGATCTGAAATCTGATATCTGACAGCTAAAAAATACAAATATGAAAGTAAGAGCATCTTTAAAAAAACGCACGGCTGACTGCAAAATCGTTCGCAGAAAGGGCCGCTTATACATTATCAATAAAAAAAATCCCAAGTTCAAACAACGGCAGGGATAAATAAAAAAATAACAATTTAAAAAAATTATATGGCTATAAGAATTGTAGGGGTCGATTTGCCGCAAAATAAGCGAGGCGAGGTAGCGTTAACTTATATCTATGGCATCGGACGCAGCTCGGCAAACAGTATTTTAGCTAAAGCCGAAGTAGATAGAGATATCAAAGTGAAAGACTGGACGGATGATCAGGCAGCACGGATTCGTGAGATTATTTCAACCGATTACAAAGTGGAAGGAGATCTTCGCTCAGAAGTACAGTTGAACATTAAACGACTGATGGATATCGGCTGCTACCGC
>JALHIE010000009.1 GCA_022840285.1 Porphyromonadaceae bacterium | reverse complement strand
CAATTGCCATTGTTCATGTCGGGATAGACATGGTGAAATTGTCTTTTCAGAAAAAAAACAATAAAACCGGGTGGTTTCTGATGGATCAGTTGTTGCATGCGTTGAGCATTGTGGTTTTGTGGTACCTGTTTTTTAATCCGGATATACCTATGGGTGTACTGGCCGAAAATCAGCAATTTTGGATTTACCTGACAGCAATTCTTTTCTTAACTGTGGTGTGCGGTATAGGAATTCAGGTACTGTTGACAAACTGGGCAAAAGATATATACCTCGATAAGGAAAAGTCGTTACCAAATGCCGGCCGTTATATCGGTATTCTGGAAAGACTTCTGGTTTTCCTGTTTGTCGTTTTGGGGCGTTGGGAGGCCATTGGGTTTCTGATAGCGGCTAAATCAGTATTTCGTTTTGGCGATTTGAAAGATTCGCGAAACCGGAAACTGACAGAGTATATTCTTATTGGGACCTTGTTCAGTTTTGGTATAGCTATTGTTACGGGAATTCTCACTTTGTATCTCTCTTCTGTCTAACAAAACCGGAATGAACAAATTGAAATTGTCCATACTTGATTTGGCAAAATTTACCGAAGAAACCAAAACTGCTTCAGAAGTATTGAATCAATCCACGGAAATTGCCAAACTTGCCGATAAACTGGGATACACCCGTTACTGGTTCGCTGAACATCACAATACATCTATGGTGATGAGCATGTTCCCCGAAATTATGGTGGCACATGTTGCTTCACAAACCCAAAGGATCCGGGTAGGAACAGGAGGCGTGATGCTGCCTAATCACAGTGCTTTTAGCGTAGCCGAACGGTTTGCTATGCTGGAGGCACTGTTTCCCGGCAGAATAGACCTGGGTATAGGCCGTGCTCCCGGTACAGACGGTCGGACGGCGCTTGCTCTTCGACGATCCCGGGAGGTTATTAAGCAGGATACATTTCCAGCACAATTAACGGAACTTCTGGGGTTCTTGCGACACAACCTGCCCGACAACCATCCTTTTGCCCACATCAACGTATCGCCGGACCCGTCTCTTATCCCCGAAATTTATATGCTTGGTTCCAGTACCGGGGGTGTCGAGTTCGCTTTGGCAGAAAGGTTGCCTTTTGTGTTTGCCGCACAGATAAATGCAGAATTGGCGGGCCTTCGGAATATCTTCAGGAACCTAAAAGTATTCTTTCGATTATGGTTTTTACAGCAGAAACCGATGAAGAAGCTTATTATCAGGCAGCGCCCGCTATTCTACACTGGACGATGTTGACTGTTGGTAAGAGGATTGTTAATCCTACTTTTGAAGAAGCGCTTTCATATAGGTATTCACTTCAGGAAGAGGCGGTGAAGCAAAGCATTATGCGGAAGTTCGTTATCGGCTCACCCGGTAAAGTTTCCGAAATGCTTTGGCAATGGGCCAAAGAAACCCTGGTGGACGAGATCATTATTTTCGATTTGTATTCGCAGATGAAAGGACGCCGACAGGGTTACGAATTGCTGGCAAAAGAATTGGGATTAAGTTAATTTCAGGTATTGTAGAAAAAAGGGATATGCCCTGCTGAAAAACCGGTGAAGTTTAATTGTATTGATAATAAATTGCTACCTTTGCTGAGAAATTAGGTTATTGTTTGTAGAGATTGATGATGGAACGAGCGTGAAGCCAGCGGTTTGAGTTGCGCTGAAACGATTATACGACCTTCATCTGAAAATAAATATTATTACTTTATTATATGAAAAAAATATACAGCCTGATTACCGGAACCGGAAGTTATGTTCCTTCCAAAGTTGTTAAGAATGATGACTTTTTGAATTATGACTTCCTGGAGTCGACGGGTGAAAAAATCGACAAAGAAAATCGCGAAATAGTGGATAAATTTGAAGAAATAACAACTATTTCCGAACGAAGGTATGCCGAAGATCATCAACTAACCTCTGATCTGGCTCTCATTGCAGCAGAACAAGCCATCGAATCTGCAGGGATTGACAGGGAAGAGCTTGATTATGTGATTCTGGCACATAATTTTGGAGAAACCCAACCGAATGATACCCGTATTGATATATTGCCTACGCTTGCTTCGCGCGTAAAGGCTAAACTTGGTATCCGGAGTCCACAGGCTATTGCATACGATATTTTGTATGGATGTCCGGGCTGGGTTCAAGCCCTTATTCAGGCAGATTATTATATTCGTTCGGGTGACGCAAAAAAGATACTGGTCATCGGTGCCGACGTGCTGTCGAGGATTTCAGATCCGCATGACCGCGATAGTATGATTTATGCTGATGGAGCTGGTGCTGCCATTGTAGAAGCAGTGGAAAGCGAAACGCCGGTGGGTATTATCGGGCATAATTCGCGAAGCGATTCCATGGATTATGTAAACTTGCTTCACATGGGATATTCGTACGACAGAGAGTTGGCCGGTAAAAAGGATTTATACCTGAAAATGAACGGCCGTCGTTTATATCAGTATGCATTGGAAAATGTTCCCAAAGCTATAAAATCAGGTCTGGACAAGCTTAAATTGCATGTAAACGATGTGAAAAAAGTACTGATCCATCAGGCAAACGGAAAAATGGATGATGCCATTCTCAAAAGACTGTTTAAGTTGTATAACATCAACGATATTCCAGAATCGGTAATGCCTATGACGATTTCGTGGTTGGGAAACTCATCCGTTGCTACAGTTCCCACTTTATTGGATATGGTGATGAGAGGAGCCATGAATGGACACTCCATCTCATCCGGAGATAATCTGGTGCTCACATCGGTAGGTGCGGGGATGAATATCAACAGCGTTATATACAGAATGCCGTAACACAAAAAAAGAGGATTTTTCAATCCTCTTTTTTTGTGTTACACGGTTATTGTAATTAATTGTACAGCGCAAACTCATCTTTGCTGTATGCCAGATTTTTCATTGCTGCGAAAAGGAAATAGGGAATAATCAGGAGGATAATTGCCCAGACGATGTTTCCTACAATCGTTCCTTTTTTCATGTTGTTCACATAGAGATGCCCCAAAAAACCCTCAATTACCAATAGTAAACCAATTAAAAGGTTTGTGTTGTTGGTTGTTCCGCTAAAAAAGGGAACTGCCAAAGTCAGCACGCCAATAATCATTACTATCACGCCTGAATACCTTGCTAATTCTTTCATGTGTGTTTATTATATTATGTTTTTGATTTCGTAGCGCAAATAAACACAAAATTCCACAAATAATAAAATTATTTAGGCTAAAAATTCAAATAGGATGCCAAAAACTTTCCAGAAGCCGATAATCAACCTTGTTTTATAATCAGTAAATTGCAAAAAAATGATTATTTTTGCTAAAGCGTTTTTTTCTTGTGATATGAATTTGGTAAAAAGAATTCTCTTGTTTTTGTATCAGTGGCTTGTTTTTACGCCCATCTTCGTAACATTTACCATTTTGACAGCATTGACGGTAATGGCCTTTGCCCCGGTTTTCGGGAGCCGGTATTGGGGGTATGTGCCGCCGAGATGGTGGTCGAGACTAACTTGCTGGTTGGCTTTGTGTCGGGTAAAAAGCAGTGGACACGAAAATCTTGATCCTCGACAGTCGTATGTTTTTGTAGCCAACCATCAGGGTGCTTTCGACATTTTTTTAGTTTACGGTTTTTTGAACCAGAACATTAAATGGGTGCAAAAGGCCAGTTTGCGCAATATTCCACTGGTTGGTTTTGCGTCGGAGATGGCCGGCCATGTTTTTGTGGATAATTCCAGTCCTGCAGCGCGTGTCAATACGATCAACGAAGCCAAAAAAAAAATAACGGACAGTGTCTCCATCATGCTCTTTCCTGAAGGAGCCCGATCACATACCGGAAAATTGGGCCGCTTTAAACGTGGAGCTTATCAGATCGCTTATGACCTTAAATTACCCGTCGTTCCATTAACACTTAACGGCCCTTTCGATGTGATGAAAAGGGGCTCGTTGTGTTTAAAACCCAGTAGGCTGGAATTGATAATTCACAAGCCTATTCCTACAGAAAACCTGAACGAATACGACATCCCTGTATTGATAGACGAGTCAAGGGAAATCATTCATTCTTCTTTGTGGGAGAAATTTAAAGAGCAAGACTAAAAGAGTTCTGTTTATCGGACCTGTATAAAAAGAAAATGGTTGTCTCACGACAACCAATCTCCATTGTTAACCTTAAATCTAATACCATGAAAAACACGATGCAAATATAGCGTGCTTTTTAATTACAGCCAAATGTAAGGGTGAAAAAGTGACTACCCTTAACTTTATTTAATCTAAAGGGGTTAATGCAATCGAGTGCATGCGAAATTGTTTACACAATTTTGCATTATAGGTTTCGGATAAATTCTTTTTCCCAGTTAATCGTATAATTTTTTTGCAAAAAAATTGAGCAAACGCCAGTTGAAGCGGTACCAACGCCTTGTCGATTTGGGTTTTCCCCCAAATTGAAGTAAGAAACGAGGCTTTCCAGCATTGATATTCAGGTAACCCGAATCCATAAAATCGAAAAATTCATATCCCTCTTTTTCAGCTATTTCCATTGCTGAATAGATAGTGAGAACAGTAGGATAATATGTTTTGTACCTTTTCTCCTTTCCCCAAAAATAAAGTACATAAACCGTTTTTTGCTCAAATCCGAGGATAATTCCGCCAATGATCTTTTCGTTGTAACGGCTGATTAGCATCTTTCCTTTTCCCTGGGGAACATAACAGTTGAAAAAATTCTCGAAGTATTGGTAAGGTGGAAATTTGTTCGACATTTTCCAATTCCTGGACTTGTCAATCAGTTTATAAATTTCCCGTAATTTATCGTGAGAAGTGAGTTCTTCAACAACGACACCTTTCCGCCGGGCTTTGTTGACCTGATTTTTCCGGGTAGAAGACAATTGGTCCCATATCTTTCTTTTTCGTTGTAACGAGTTTCGCACGTTAATCCACTTTGCAGAGTAGAATCCATTTTCACGGAATCCTTTATACCCGAAAACAGCATCGTTCAAGTTCCGGTATTCGATAAAAAAAACCTTGTTCTCAACTTCTTTTACCAGGGAAGAAATAAGTAAATCGAAAATTTCTATCTTGTTGACGTTTTCAACGTAAAAGCTGGGCTGCTGGGAAATATAACACCTTTTGAACGCCGAACCATACACCAGCCGATTGATGCGCATGATAAGGGCAAACATTGAAGCTACAGGTTTATGATCGTAAAAGACAATCAGCATCAGAGGCCTGTAAAAAGAAATATTTTTGTTCCAGTCAAACGAAGAGACGTAGTGAAAGAACTTCACATCGCTCAAAAGAGGAAGATCCTCCTTGTTGTAATATGTTTTAACCTGATAATCCATTATCTGTGAACTACACAAAAATAGGAAAAAACTTTGATAAAAACATATGTTAACGGAAATATTGATTGAATGCCTATTGCCATTCTTTCTTGAGGCAACTTGGACCAGGGTATTGCCCGAACTTTGTTCTCTTGCGAAAATTACAAAAATACTGAAAATTACCTGTTATTTTATTAACTTTGTAGCCTATAGTAAAAAAGTTGAAAGTATTCTTTATGTCAAAAAAAATTCTTGTTACAGGCGGGACCGGATACATAGGTTCGCACACGGTAGTTGAGCTGCAACAAGCCGGCTATGAAGTGGTCATTATAGATAATTTATCCAATTCAAATGCGGAGGTAATCGAGGGGATTGTCAAAATTACGGGAATACGGCCTGTTTTCGAAGAACTCGACTGTGTCGATTTTCCAGCGATGAGATCGTTGTTCGAAAAATATCCGGGAATTGATGGTGTTGTTCATTTTGCAGCCAGCAAAGCGGTAGGTGAGTCGGTTCAAAAGCCGCTATTGTATTACCGCAACAACCTGGTATCGTTGCTCAACCTGCTGGAACTGATGCCGCAGTTTCATGTGAAAGGCATCGTTTTTTCATCGTCTTGCACGGTCTACGGTGAACCCGATAACAATCCCATCGACGAAAGTGCGCCCATAAAGCCCGCGGAATCGCCTTACGGAAACACCAAACAGATAAACGAAGAGATAATCCGGGATTTTATTTATTCCGGTGCTCCCGTAAAAAGTATTATTTTGCGCTATTTTAACCCGATTGGTGCACATCCATCAGCTGAAATCGGCGAACTGCCTATAGGTGTCCCGCAAAACCTGGTGCCGTACATTACGCAAACCGGCATGGGAATCCGTGAACAATTAAGTGTTTTCGGCAACGATTACAATACTCCCGACGGCTCATGCATCCGCGATTTTATTAATGTGGTTGATCTGGCCAAAGCGCACGTGACAGCCATTGAGCGAATGCTCACGGATAAAGTGGACGAAAAAGTGGAAATTTTCAATCTCGGTACGGGAAAGGGAGTATCGGTGCTGGAACTGATAGATGTTTTTGAAAAGGTTTCAGGCAAGAAGCTGAATTACAAGATTGTAGGCCGAAGAGAAGGCGATATCGAACAAATATGGGCTAATCCCGATAAAGCAAACAACGTTCTTGGCTGGACAGCAAAGGAGACTATCGAAAATACCGTGGCATCGGCGTGGAGATGGCAGCAGCGTATAGCTTCGGAATCTCCTCATTCCCGCGTATAAATAATTTGAAATCCTGCTTATTTTGCCTGCAAAAGGTAAAATAAGCAGTGGTGCAGTCTCTTCGGTAATTTTATCTTTCGATAGCGGCGTACCGAAATTGATTCTTCTTTAGGCTTTACTAGAAATAATAGTCTACAATGAGGTAGTAATAGTGCTTGTTGTTTGGTCTTTCCTCAATTTCTATCTTGTTTTCTCGAGCCAACCAACCGATAGCCGTGTACACTTCTATTTCCGTCAAGCCTGATTTTTCCATCAATTGAGAAACGTCCCATTTCTCACTGCTGTTCAATAAATTCCAGATGATGCCGGCGTTTGTTCCAATTGCTTTCTTGTTCATCTTATTACGTCTTAGGTGTATGACAATTATAGTTGAAACAGCAAGAGGCTACAAAAGTTCAATGGAGACAACCTATATTTTTAAAGAAAAACGAAGTTAGGAAACAAGCATAATAGCGAGATAAATATAAACTGCCGGTATGGCAATAAGCAGGCTGTCGATTCGGTCGAGAATACCACCGTGTCCGGGAATGAGGCTGCCGGAATCCTTTACTTCGTAAGTTCTTTTAATGAGTGACTCGAACAGATCCCCCAAGGTGCCGAAAAGTGCTGAAACAATGCTGAATCCTATCCAGAAAAGCAGTGAATAATCGGTAAAGAAAGAGGAAAGAACGACAGCAGCCAAGACAGAAAATACAATTCCCCCGATGAAGCCCTCGACGGTTTTTTTGGGCGAAATCCTTTCGATAAACTTGTGTTTCCCCAAGAGGGAACCTACCACGAAAGCCGCCGTATCATTTACCCAGATAATAACGAAAATAGCCAGCACAAAAGCAAAGTAATACTCGTTGGAGAGCGTTTGATATTGATAGGACAATAGCATCAGTATGGAAAGTGGCAATGTAACGTAAATTTGTCCGAAAAAGGAATAGATAATGGCGTGGAGAATATCTTTCCGGTTTATGAAAATCGCCGAAGCAAACAGGATAAGCAAATAGGTTATGGAGCTTAGGGGCAACGCAATCTTGCAAATATTCTCCAAATAAAGATATGCCGAAAGAAAAATAAGGAAACCGGAGGCAATATTGAACGCTTTACTGATCGCATGAGAGGTGTTTTTTTCAGTCATCCGGTAAAATTCATAAAGCCCGATAACTAAAAATAGCCCGAAAACAGCGATAAAGGAGTATTTACCTCCCAGAATACCCACTAAAATAACGGCAATATAAATAATTCCCGCTACTATCCGAGTGAACAAGTTTTTAGGGTTCAATTGATTTTATTTTTCGTTGTTTTCCGGTTCGTTACCGGCAGGTCCTTCGGCATTGGCTTCCTCCACTTGTTCGAAATCGATTTTGCTGTTGATAAGAATATTATACCAGCTCAATATCTTCTTTATGTCTGAAGCGTATACTTTTTCGGTGTCATAGTTGGGCAACACCTCTCCAAAATAGCGGAAGACTTCTCCGTTGGATGACTTTGAGCCAAGAGCCGTTTTTTCTCCGTTCTCCTTTTCTTTTATTTTCTGGAAAACTTCGCGCAACGGCACATCTTCTCCGGTTGTGTAGATAGAGACATCGCTGAGGGCAACCACTTTTTCGGTCAAATAAACGGGAACTCTTTTGCCGTCGAGAAGCGATTCCACGATATTAAGGTTTTTACTGGTAGAGATAAGTTTATATAAACCCGGCTTTCCGGAAACAGACAATATCTTCTTTAGCATACTCAAATTTTTTAGTTCAAAATAGTTTGCAAAAATACACAGTCTCCGGCAATTTTACAACACAAAACGGCAATTGTTTTTTCCCGACGATGGTTATATCCGTAAAAAGATGTAATTTCGCATGTGACTGTCCAGTTCGTAAACGGTTGCCAACAAAGCATGTCCGTTTAAAGATTTGACAGTGATCGTGAAAGGTGTGAAAATTCAGTAAAGAAGTACAACATTAGGCTGATTTAAGCTAACAAACAAATACAATACAAATGAAGAGAGGAGTCATTTTCGCGCTCATCTGCGCTGTCTTATTCGTAACGTGTACCAACAGAAAAACAAAAAAAGAAGATATGGATACAATGAATAAAGTCGTTGCTTCGGCAACACCAAATGATCTGTTTTTGCTTGTAGGAACTTATACTTCAGAAGAAGGGAGCCAGGGTATTTATGTTTATAAGTTTGATACAGAAACCGGTAGATCTGACTCCCTGAGTCTGGCTGAAGCCGTAAATCCATCCTATCTTGTGGTAAGCCCTGACGAAAAATTCGTATACGCTGTAAGTGAAAATGGGGATGGGAAAAGCACCTCTGTCGCATTTGCGTTCGACAAGGAAAGAGGAGTGCTTCAGTTTTTAAATTCGAGTTATACCGAAAGTCCGGGACCGTGCTTCATAGAGATGGATAAAGCAGGCAAAAGCGTTCTTACGGCAAATTATGTGGGTGGAAGTATTTCAGTATTTAAGGTAAAAGATGACGGAACGTTGTCTTCTGCTGAAGCGGTGATTAATTTTGAGGGCTCGGGACCCGATACGACACGGCAGAAGAGCTCCCACCTGCACAGCATCCGGTTTTCTCCCGATACGAGATTCCTGTTCGCCGCCGACTTGGGAACAGATAAAATATATCGCTACAGCGCTATAGGTTCGGTTTTCGAAGGCCAGCCGGTACTTTCCCGGGAAAGCTTGAAAGAATTTCCTGCTCCCGCCGGTTCAGGACCGCGTCATTTCGATTTTCATCCCACCGGAAAATATTTTTATCTGCTGGGTGAGTTGTCGGGGGATGTAATCGTGTATGATTACGATGAAGGAGACTTAAAAGAAAAACAAGTTATTGCTACGGACTCAGTGGTAGGTTCACGTGGAAGTGCAGATATTCACGTTTCGCCAGATGGGAAATTTCTATATGCCTCCAACCGGCTTCAAGCCGATGGTATAGCCATATTTTCGATTGACCCGGACGACGGAACCCTTACCAAGGCTGGTTATCAGCCGACGGGACGACATCCCCGGAATTTTGTGATTACTCCCAATGGAAAATTCTTGCTTGTGGCTAGCCGTGATGACAATAAAATTCAAGTTTTTATCATCAACAATAAAACCGGCTCTCTCACCGATACCGGACAAGATATTTATGTCAGCAAACCGGTTTGTTTGAAGTTTGCGGCGATGTAGTGCGGCGATACATCAAAAAAAACGCCGTCTTTTGTAAAGCGGCGTTTTTTAGCTGTAAGAAAGGGAAGTCGATAACCAAAAATTGCTGGTTTACATTTTTTTAGCGATTTGCCTGCGGTTTTCGCTGTCGCGGTTCGCGTAACGAATTTAATTTTTTCATTTTTTCTTTTCCGATAATACGCTCCAGTTCAGCTTGGTTTTCCTTCATTTCTTTTTCGCGTAGAGTACGCATTTCTTCACGATTTTTTTCCCGGTTTGTTGTCACTTGTTCGCGTTGTTCCCGGAATTTTGCCATTTGTTCTGCACGTTTGGCATCTTGTTTTTCCAGTAAGGCCTGTACTTTTGCGGTTTGATCGGTAGTCAGCTCCAATTGTTTCGCCATCCATTCGGCACGCTCTTTTGCCGTCATTCTCATCTCCTGACGCGTACGACTGTTGTCGTCGACTCTTTGTTTTCTTTGCCCGTTTTGTGCTGAAATCGGCAAGCCGATTGTCAGCATGGTAACTAACATGAACATTGCATACTTTTTCATACTTCAAATTTTTTAATGTTGATAATAGGTAGAAATTAAAAATTTATCGTTGTTATGACGTTTAAAGGTAGTGAAATGTTTAATTCAAAACGACTGTTTAACTATAATTATATTGCCATAATAGTCGATTAATCAATTATTTAAATGGAAATATCGGGTGTTTATACAAAATAATCCATCGTTCGTCGATAAAAAAAGCCGGTTAGTCTATGGCTTCGGAAGCATTTTGTTTTTAGTTTTTTTTTGGAAATAATTTTTATCTTTGTATGGATGATTAGCCTGTTGTTATTTCTTATCGAGCCTTTGGTTACTTGTTTGTTTTATCCGTTTTCATACAGGTTAACGGATGACAATGCGGAATCCGACGGTTGAATTTTTTAAAAGTAACCGCTAGCTTTATTGCCCAAATACATTCAATGCAAATGAAAAAAACAACCTTGCTCTTTAGCCTGTTATTGCTGTTTTTTGCGACGCTTAACGCACAAAAATCGGGGAATCCTGTTTTCCCCGGCAGGTATGCCGATCCCGAAGCGACGGTTTTAGGTGATAAATACTGGATTTATCCTACTTTCTCGGCCCCCTACAACCAGCAGGTGTTTATGGATGCCTTTTCCTCTTCCGACCTGGTGAATTGGACAAAGCACAGCAACATTATCGATACCGCACAGGTCAAATGGGCAAAGAGAGCTATGTGGGCTCCTGCCATTGTGGAGAAAGGCGGGAAATATTACCTTTTTTTTGCAGCCAATGATATTCAAAGTAATGAAAGCGAGGGCGGCATCGGTATTGGCGTTTCGGAGCGTCCCGAAGGTCCTTTCCGTGATTACCTGGAAAGACCGTTAATCGATAAGTTTCATAATGGAGCAGGCCATAATTCGGTCATCAATGTGCCCGGCACAGATGAGTGGTTTATTGTATATCATCGTCGCCCACTGACAGAAAAAGACGGAAATTCCCGCATGACCTGTATTGACAAGTTGGAGTTTGGTGCTGACGACAAGATTCTGCCGGTTGTAATGACAAATGAAGGTGTTGGCGCACGGCCGGTAAACAAAATCAATTCATTCGCCGGACAGAAGAAAACTTCACAAAAATACATTCAGTTGTTTAATGGAAAGAATTTGGAGGGATGGTACACTTTTTTGAAAGGAAAAGGGAAAAACAGTGATCCCAACGAAGTGTTTACCGTAAAAAACGGCAATATTGTTATATCGGGCGAAGAGTTTGGTTGCATAACAACCGATGAGGAATTTGAAAATTACAAACTGACCGTTGAGTTCAAATGGGGTGAAAGAACTTTTGCACCTCGCGTCGACCGGGCACGCGATAGCGGTATATTGTTGCACTCTGTTGGTGAAGACGGAGGATCGGGTGGAATTTGGATGTATTCTATAGAAAGTCAGATTATCGAGGGCGGAACAGGAGATATCATTATCGTAGGTGATGGCACAGACAACTTCTCGGCCACAACAACCGTAAAGCCCGGCGAGCTTGAAGAATCCTGCTTTTACGATCCTGAAGGAGAAGCCAGAACATTTGTTCGCGGGAGGATCGATTGGCACAGTCGTGATCCGCAATGGGAAGATAAAAAAGATTTTCGCGGTGTAAACGATGTGGAAAGACCTGTAGGACAATGGAACCGGATAGAATGTTATGCGATTGGAAGTGAACTTCTCATTTATTTGAACGGCAAGCTCGTGAATCGGGCTTGCAGTGTAAAACCGCAAAAAGGCAAGATACAGATTCAATCGGAAGGAGCTGAAATTTTTATTCGAAAAGTTGATCTTCAACGATTATAGCAAATTATTGTTCTGTGTTACCTGGCAACGCCATCCGTTATTAAAATATTTCCTCCCTCGGATATTTCTCTTCCAGTTTACTGAAAAAATAGGAAGCAACGGTCCCCGCCGCAAAAAGCACCAAACAGAAAAGCAGTGCTCCGGTAAAGCTAAGTCCGGCTGCAGACAATTGAGCGGGCT
Organism: Porphyromonadaceae bacterium; assembly: GCA_022840285.1. Lineage (GTDB taxonomy): Bacteria > Bacteroidota > Bacteroidia > Bacteroidales > Dysgonomonadaceae > Petrimonas. Next base: position 23,461 of record JALHIE010000009.1, on the reverse strand, counting down.
GGAAAGCTGGAAAGACAACTGTCGGAAAGATTGCCAGTGAAGATCCGATAACCAAACCAAGAATAAAATGATACATTCCCGGATAATATTTTTTAAAAAGATATGCCGCAATTTTCGAGAATAGAATCACACAAAGAATAAATCCGATCACCAACGGAATAATTACCGCGAAATCGAAATCTTTGATACCGGTAGCCATTTTATCATACATCCCAAAGTAAATCAGGAAATTAGAAGGGCTTAGTCCGGGAATGATCAATCCTAACCCCATCAGTAATCCAGATGCAAGCCAAGATAATACGTGTGGATTTACTTCGGTCAGTTGTTTTCCCCCCGCAAGCATCAACGCAAAAATTCCAAGCGCAGAGAGGATAAGGATAAAAAAATCTTTGTTCTTGCGTCCTTGTTTTCCGGCAGTTTTAAATAGCGACGGGAATGTTCCGGCAACAAAACCCACAAACAAACAAACAAACTGAGCAGCATATTGTCCAAAAGCTTTTTCCACTACCACGGCGAAAAGCACAATTCCAACCGCAGCACCGACGGCAAAAGGCAGAAAGAACATTACATTTTTCAGGAATTTCTCTTTCAGGTTAGCGAGGAATTTTATCAGCGGATCGTACATTCCCACAATGACCGCCAGTACGCCGCCCGATAATCCGGGAAGGATAAAACCTATTCCTACTATAATTCCCTTAATAAATCTTACAAACCAATCGGTTACAGGGTTTAGCCCGTGGAGTCTTGCTTTCGGTGAGTTTGTTTCTCTGAATGAATTATTATTGTCCATCGTTTTGTTTAAAGAAGCAAAAATACAACTATTTCGTTAAGCGGAGCAGGCATGGCATCACTTTATTTGGATTTTGTGCCTTGGTAAAACATTTTTTATTTCTGCAGCAGCGAATCTATCTTTTGACCCAACCGTACAAACTCCTGCTCGTTGTAAAGCCGGGTCAAAAAGACGATCTTCCCGTTCCTGTCGAGCAGTACATTTCGTGTTACCCCGGCGTTGGCTTGTGCATAAAGCCGGAAAATGGATTCGTCTTCATCCAGCGTGAGCGGATAAGTGACACCTGACTCCTCTGCAAACTGCTGAACTTCCGCTGCCGTTTGCCCTTTGCAAACGGCAAAAAGGACAAAGTCGGAATACGCCTTGTATTTGAGATTAAAATCCCTTTCCAGGACCGGCATAATTTCTTGGCAAACATTGCACCAGCTGGCGGCAAATTGGATTAAAACCACTTTCCCGCGAAATGATTTCAGCGATTGCGTGGTTCCGTCTCGATAGTGTATCAGAAAATCGGGGGCCGGATTACCTGCGGCAACAATAAAACCTGTATCCCGGTTGTCGGTTTCCTCTTTTATGCAGCAGGTAAACAGGCAGCATAACAAGAAAAGAACAAAAGAATTTCGCATGCTGTCAATAATATTTGTGGACAATGTCAATAACTGACGATTTCGACATATCGACGGGATTACTCCCCAACTCCCCTTCGGGAATTTTCAGTTGCAGTCCGGCAAAGTGTTTTTCCCAATAGGCTTCAGTTTTCCCTGTTTCCTTATTTTTAAATGTCATGGCAACAGCAGGAAAGATTGGATTACGCAGGGAATCTAAATAAGAAAAGCGAACAAGTTCGGAGCAGTAAAACGCATCGTTCCTTTCTTCGTATGCATAATCATAAGGCCTGCCCAGCTGATCTCCGGCCTTTTCGAGGGCGGATGGAACGATGTATTGAAATTCAGGTTTTACTCTCCCTACTGCGATCAGTGGTTTCCCTTTTTGCTTTTCGGCTTTCTGCATAAATTCGTAGAGTAACGTTTGGATAATTCCATCCGAGGGGGTAGCTTCGATCACGTAAACGTCTTTATCTTCAAATTTCACTATGCCTACGTGAGAATAGGGGATTTCGCCTCTGTCCGATGTGCTTCTTTTAATGGCACCGGTTTGTTCTGATGTGCTTCTACCTACAATAAACAATAAATCACCCTCTTTTAGCTGATCGTAATTGTAGCTGGTGTTGCATGCCTGAAGAAGTGCAAGTACACACCAGGAAAGAAGAAAAAAATATTTCTTTGGAAACATGTTGTTTTGAATTAGGATGCAAATATAGAGTAATGTCACTTTTACGCAAAACTTATACGACTGATAAAAGTAAATTATTTACAAAATCCGGAGGAGAGTTTTTTTTATCTAATTATAAAACAATCAATTGTATTGTTTATAGAAATAAGTGTTTTTAGCTAGTTTTTGCAAATAAACACGTTGTTTATTATTGAGTGTATCCTGTATTTGTCCAGATTTTACGATATAAGTGTGAATGGAGAAAAAACTGTCTAAGCGAGATCTAGTCGCCTTTAAATCTTAATAATTTCGTAACAAAAAGGTAACAGTTTTGTAACATAAGAGTTGTAACTTTGCAGTCACTTACAGATAGACTTTAAGGATTTGATGAAAAAGATTCTACTGTTTCCGACTATTGTACTTGTTTTAGGTTCTTGTGTCAGTCAAAATTCCCCTGTTAAGGGCAATTCAGCTATATCGGGTGCGGGGGCTACATTCCCGTTCCCTTTCTATAACATTGTTTTTCGCGACTATATGCGTGTGCATTCGGACAAAACCGTAAATTACGGAGCAATTGGCAGTGGTGGCGGTATCCGGAGTTTGCGCGACAAGTCGGTGGATTTTGGAGCCAGCGACGCTTTCCTTTCCCCAAAGGAATTGAAATCGATGAACGCTGAAGTTGTTCATATAGCCACATGCATGGGCGGTGTCGTGATGGCTTACACACTCCCTGGTGTCGACAGTCTACGATTGACCGGTGAGTTGATTGCTGAAATTTTCATGGGCAATATAACCCGTTGGAACGATCCGCTTATTGCTCAGGAAAATCCGGAGGTGGAATTGCCCAATCTAACAATCACACCCATTTACCGATCCGATGGCAGCGGTACTACGTTTAATTTCTCTGATTATTTGTGCGAGGTGAGTGAGAAATGGAACCGCACTATGGGAAAAGGAAAAGCCCTGAAGTGGAGTGCCGGAATAGCCGCGAAAGGGAATCCGGGAGTGGCGGGGATCGTTCAGCAAACCGAAGGGGCTATCGGCTACATCGGTTCTGAATACGCACTCACCTTAAAGCTGCCTACGGCAAAACTTAAAAATAAAGCCGGTAATTACGTGGATGCCACGCTTGAGACTATTTCGGCTGCTGCCAACGTGGATTTGCCGGATGATATGCGGGTCGCGCTTATCGATTCAGCCGATCCTAATGCTTACCCGATCAGCTTGTTAACATGGATCTTGGTGTATAAAAACCAGCAATATGGAAACAGATCCGAAAAAGATGCCCGGGATTTGGTCGATTTGCTTACGTATATGCTCTCGTCCGAAGGACAGGAAGTCGCCGCGAAGATAAATTATGCCCCGTTGTCGGAACAGGCGTTGACAAAGACACAAAGGCTGATTTCAGAAATTCATTATGGGGGCAAGAGCCTGCAGGCTGCTAATCCGGACCCATGGGTGATGAATACCCCTCCGTTACTTGGGCGAACTGTTGAAAGATGAAAGACAACCTGTTTAAAGCACTTTTGTTTACGGCTGCAGTGAGCGTCTTACTGCTTACAGCCGGAATAATTTACGCTTTGGTGGGCAGTGCTTCGGAAGCTTTCGGTGAGTACGGTTTTTTCGGTTTTATCACAAATTCCGAGTGGGATCCCAGGTCGGCTACCGAAGAGTACGGAGCGTTTTCTTTTGTCGTGGGAACACTCTTTACGGCATCGTTTGCATTATTGATCTGTCTTCTCTTCTCATTGCCCGTGGCTTTGTTCACCGGGGAATATTTTAAAGGGACTAAAATTTCCTCGTTGGTGGGTTCGGTAGTCAATTTGCTTGCCGGAATTCCTTCCATTGTTTATGGTTTGTGGGGGTTTTATACCATACGCCCGCTTGTGGTAGATATGGGTATAAATTCTCAGGGATTCGGAATTTTTACGGCATCTCTCGTGCTGGCAATCATGATCATTCCTTACGCTTCTTCACTGAGCGGAGAATTTCTGTCGATGGTCCCCGATAAATTGAAAGAAGGCGCATACAGCATGGGTGCGACAAGAATCGAGGTCATTCAGCACATCAGTCTGCCGGTGGCTGGTTCCGGGATTGTAGCCGCTTATATCCTGGCACTTGGTAGAGCATTGGGCGAAACGATGGCAGTAACCATGCTCATAGGGAATACCAATCATCTTCCAAAAGGGTTGGCCGATACCGGAAACACCATGGCGAGCATTATTGCCAACCAGTTTGGCGAAGCCGATGGATTGAAATTAAGCGCGTTGATCGCCATCGGATTATTGCTTTTCATAATTACGGCAATTATCAATTTTATAGCAAAACTGGTAATGAAACACTTGTCGAGGGTATGATGGAAAAGAAACAAACAAGTATAAGGTACCGAAACAGCAAGAATAAATTGGTGTTTATTCTTGTTTGCTCGTTATCATTTTTATCGATGTTGCCATTGTTCCTCATTCTGTGGGAAGTTATTTCCAGGGGATACAAAAATTTCAACCTGCAATTGTTTACTGAAGTGACACCGTCGTCGATGGACGCCATGCTATCACGTATCAACGGCGAATCTATTCCCGGCGGAATCCTAAACGGAATAACCGGAACTCTGCTCATTGTTGGTGTAGCCATTCTACTGACCATTCCACTGGGATTGCTGATCGGGATTTATCTTTCGGAGAACCCGCAAAAAAAGTTTGCCCGGTTGGCCAGTTACCTGACTGACCTCTTGCAGGGAATGCCTTCAATCGTTATAGGGATTATCGCTTATGCATGGGTAGTGAAGCCTTTGGGCGGGTATTCCGCCCTGGCAGGAAGCGTGGCGCTGACGATAATGATGCTGCCTATGGTGGTGCGTTCAACTGAAGAAACACTGAAAATGCTGCCCCGTTCCTATAAGGAAGCAGGACTGGCATTAGGTTCTTCCTACAGGAACGTGGTCTTCAAGATATTGCTTCCCTCGGGATTCGGTGGAATTTTTACCGGAATTTTACTTGCTGTCTCCCGGGTAATGGGCGAGACCGCACCCTTGATGCTGACGGCCCTGGGAGCAACCGTGGTAAACTGGAACCTGATGGAGCCCACAAGCGCTATTCCTCTTCTGATCTGGGATTTTTACAACGACCCTAATTTGGTTGACCTGATCTGGTCGACTTCGTTGCTGCTTCTCATCGTCATATTTCTTTTAAACTGGCTGGCAAAAATAGTAGCACGCAAATGGAAGATATAAATTATAACGGCAATAAGCCTATTCTACAATTAAAATCGGTGTCGGTTGCATACTCACCGGATAGAAAAGCAGTGAACGAAGTCTCTGCCGACATATATCCCAATACCATTACGGCAATTATGGGACCGTCGGGATGTGGAAAAAGTACCTTGCTGCGTGCCATTAACCGGATGCACGACTTGTATCCCAGTGTGAAGACGACGGGAGAAATTCTCCTGAAAGGAAAAAACGTGCTGCAGATGAATCCGATAGAGGTGCGCCGTATGGCGGGAATGGTTTTTCAACAGCCCAATCCGTTCCCAACGATGAGTATATATGATAACGTGCTGGCGGGGTACTCCCTTAACGGTATCCGGTTAAACAAGCAGGAGAAAGACCGTATCGTGGAGCAAAGCCTTGTTTCGGTGGCACTTTGGGATGAAGTAAAAGACGTGATGACCAAGCGCGGTTCGTTCCTTTCGGGCGGACAACAGCAACGCCTCTGTATCGCCCGCACGCTAGCATTGAAACCTGAATTGCTGTTGATGGATGAACCTACCTCAGCACTCGATCCAATATCGACCAACAAGATTGAAGAGTTACTGCTAAATTTAAAGTCGAAATACACCATCTTGATCGTTACTCACAACATGTCGCAGGCTGCACGGATTTCGGACAATTCCATGTTTATGTACCTGGGAGATTTGATTGAATACGGCAATACTCGCCACATGTTTACCAAACCCCGGAATAAAAAAACGGAAGAATACCTGACCGGTGTATTCGGATAGTTGGTTATCTTTGTATGTTGAATCAATTCTTTAAAAACAGCAATTATGGAAACGTATAACAAGGAATCCGACAACCTGTTAAGCGCGTCGGGCACCAGTATAAAGGAAAAATATTTTAACCAATTACACAGCGATTTCCAGCTTCTTTCCGAAATTGTATTGGAGCAGCTGGCGAACACACAACGCCTTTTGACTGACAAAAACGAAGAGCTGTTTGTATTGATGAAAAAGAACGAAAAAATTATCGATTCGCTGGATATAACCATAAAAGAAAAAGTAATTAACAGCATCATGTTTTTCAACCCCGTGGCCATTGATTTAAGAAAGATTATGGCTTATTACGACATGACCATTTCTTTGGAACGCGTGGGGGATCTTATCCAAAATGTTGCCGAGTCGATTAAAAAGATAGATTTCTCGCTCGATGGTTTCGATACGTATGTTAAATTGATGGGGAAAATGCTTGTACACACAGACGAAATGCTTAAAAACGCAGTGTTTGCCGTTTCGGGTTCGAGTAACCAGATGGCTTACAATACCATTCTGATGGACGATAAGGTGGATAAGATGGAACGCAAAATGGAACGCAAGCTTGCCGAAGGTTTTCAAGGAAAAGTTACCGGTTATCAAATGCTTATTAATATCGTAAACCTCAACAATATAGCATATTACATTGAACGCATTGGCGATAAAGCAGTAGATATGGCGGAATCTGCCATTTTTCTGTTGGAAGGAAAAGACGTTCGACACGATAAAGAATTAAAAAAGTCATTGCCTTTTAAAGCTGGGGAGGAAACTCAATAAACATCAATTTTATCAGTTATGGAAGAAAGAATTCTGGTTGTAGACGATGAAAAAGACATTTGCGATATTCTTCAGTTCAATTTGGAAAACGAAGGGTATGAAGTAGATTTGGCCAATTCGGCTGAGGAGGCATTGTCGAGCCTTACCGACAAGCACGATCTGATTATTCTGGATGTTATGATGGGCGGAATGTCGGGTTTTAAAATGGCCGAGAGGCTCAGAAAAGATGGAAAGAGCGTTCCCATCATATTTCTGACGGCAAAAAATACGGAGAACGATATGCTGACAGGCTTCTCCTTGGGCGGTGATGATTATATGTCCAAACCCTTTTCCGTTAAAGAGCTGATAGCAAGGGTAAAATCGGTTTTAAAAAGAGTCCGCTCAAGCAGGAAAGAGCTTCAGGCACTCTGGCAGCATGGGGGGTTAACCGTTGATATACTTAATAACAGGGTGACTATCGATGATACGGAAGTTTCGCTTACGAAAAAAGAGTTCGAAATCCTTTCGTTGTTGGCACAAACTTCCCCGAATGTTTATACTCGCAGCGAAATTTTAAATCAGGTATGGGGCGACAATGAGTTTGTCCTCGACAGGACAGTTGATGTGCACATAACCCGTCTTCGAAAAAAACTGGGGAAATATTCATCTATTATTGTAAATCGCTCAGGATTTGGATATTATCTGGATTCAGAACCAAAAAACAACGAATGAGTTTCCGGCTGTCATACAGAAAAAGAATCCTGTTATATTTCTCCGTAATAATTGCTGTTTTTACGGTTGGGATTATTCTTTTTGAACAAAAACAGGTCAGACAGGAACGCACGAAGAGCCTCGAAAATATGCTCGGTGGAAATGCCGATTTTGTACATCGTTACATGAATGGCGAGCATATTGTATTTCCGGATAGTACACAACGGATGAATAAGTTAACAGCGTATTTGTCCGATAACCTGCGTTTGACCATCATTGATAAAACAGGCAAGGTCATATACGATAATTTGCTGGACGAGGAAACAATGACGAACCATACCGACCGTCCCGAAATTCAAAAGGCAATCGTTTCGGGTAGCGGTTCCAACATACGAATGTCGGACAGTAATCATATCCGGTACTTATATTATGCCCGGAATTACGACGGGGGATATTTCATTCGCGTAGCCTTGCCTTATGAGGTGGAAGTGAGACCGTTCCTTAATTCAAAAAACAGTTTTATCTATTTCATCATCTTGTTTTTTGTCGTCTGTGCGCTGATGATGTTCTACTTTGCCAATAAATTTTCCAAATCAATTAAAGAGTTAAAAGAGTTTGCGGTAAACCTGAAGAACGGAAAGCCGACAAAAACTGCGTTCGAGTTTCCCGACGATGAAGTAGGAGAGGTAAGTGCCGAGATTGTGGAGAATTACAATTTGTTGAAAGAAAACCGGAGAAAACTGGCTCTGGAGCGTGAAAAACTTATTCAGCATTTTCAATTTTCCGAAGAGGGGATTGCCATTTTTTCCGAAGAAAGGAAGAAAATCTACACCAATTCCCATTTTCTGCAATTTCTGAATGTCATTGCCGATAAACCCGTGTTGGAAGATGAATATTTATTTTCCGATTCTGATTTTGAAGAGGTTGTTGCTTTCCTTGATTCTATTGACCGTACCGAAAATGTGTTCTCGACGCGTATAGAAAAAAACGGAAAACAATTCAATGTCAGGGTTATCATTTTCGAAGATAAAAATTTTGAAATTTACATCAGCGACATTACCAAGGTTGAAAAGCGGCGCCTGCTCAAACAGGAGATGACCAACAATATCGCCCATGAACTCCGGACACCGGTTACCAGTATCCGTGGCTATCTGGAAACCATACTTAACCTTGACCCCAAAGATGTGGACCGCCAGCAGGTTTTTATCGATCGTGCTTATGTTCAAACCATACGGTTATCCGAATTGATACAAGATATAAGCATGTTGACCAAAATAGAGGAGGCTGCGGACCGGTTTGTCAAAGAACCCGTTTTTATAAAACCGCTTCTTGATGAATTGAAATCTGATTTAGCCCATATATTCCTTGAAAAAAACATCACATTTACTATCGAGGTGGCGGATAATGTGGTTATTTATGGCAGCCGCACACTCCTGTACTCCATTTTCCGTAACCTGGTGGAAAACTCTTTGGCATATGCAGGCAAGTCTATTCAGATCGTGCTTAGGTGTTACATGGAAACCGATGATGCTGTCTATTTCGAATTTCACGACAACGGGGTTGGGGTGGAGGAGAAACACCTCGTAAAGATTTTTGAACGGTTTTACCGGGTGAACGAAGGACGTACCCGCGATACCGGAGGTTCTGGCCTGGGCTTGTCGATCGTTAAAAATGCCGTACTTTTACACAAGGGGAATATCGTAGCCAAAAATCGTCCCGAGGGTGGGTTGCTTTTTCTCATAACTTTCCCGAAAATCAAAGCTTAGCTGCAACAATAGATTTTATTACCCATACGGATGAACGCGGTAATACTGTCGACTGGTAAAGCTTGTTTTAACCGAAAATTTGAAACACAATAGTTAAATAAACCAAACTGTTTTGTAATTTAAAACAATTCTAAATAGCTTTGTGAAAAAATCACAGAATCAGGATTTCAATCAACCCGCTTTATCATCGATAAAAAAATGATATGTGTTAAACAAATATCATTCAAAAAATGTTATTGTTACTGATTCAGGTAATACGAGATGGGCTTGATCCAATATTACAACTAAATATATTATGGCAAAATCTAAAAAATCAACAGCTAAACAAGAAATACCCAAGGAAAAATTGCTGCACATGCACAAGTTGATGTGCAATATCCGTAATTTCGACGAAAAAGTCAATTACATGGTGAAAAGAGGCCAAGTTCCCGGGATGACGCATTTTTCGGTAGGTGAAGAAGCAGCCAATGTGGGAGCAATTGCTGCCCTGTCGGAGGGTGATCTGATTACTTCCAACCACCGCGGTCACGGGCAGACCATTGCTATGGAAATAGACCTTAACGAGATGATGGCGGAAATTATGGGAAAAGCTACAGGAACCTGTAAGGGAAAAGGAGGATCAATGCATATCGCCGATCTGGATAAGGGAAATCTCGGTGCCAACGGAATTGTAGGTGGTGGAATGGGAATGGCTATCGGAGCTGCTCTGACGCAACAGATGAAAAAAACCGGAAAGGTCGTAATGTGCTGTTTCGGTGACGGGGCGGTAAACGAGGGGACTTTTCACGAAACAATGAATATGGCCTCCGTTTGGAAGTTACCGGTAATTTTCTATTCCATCAATAATTTTTACGGGATCAGTACTCCTATTTCGAGCGTAATCAACATAGATTACAATTACCAGCGTGCCTGCGCCTACGGCGTTCCGGGGCATCTTATCGAAGATGGAAATGATTTGTTGGCTGTTTACAACAAATTTGTCGAGCTGGTGGATTATGTCCGCAGCGGAAACGGCCCTGTCTTGGTTGAGTCACTCACGTATCGCTGGCACGGCCATTCAACTTCCGACCCCGGAAAATACCGTACCAAACAGGAGGTAGATGAGTGGAAGAAAAAAGACCCGATTGTCAAGTACAAAAATTACCTGGTAGAGAATAACCTGGCGACTGAGGAAGAGTTGGATGAAATAGACCGCAAATCGCTGGATGCTGTGGAAGCGTCTGTGAAATTTGCGATGGAAAGCCCTGAACCAACCCTGGAGTCAGCTTTTGAAGATATTTTTGCAGATTAAAAACGCAGGGACGGGGGGCATACCGCTCCTATACAATCCGTAACCCAAAACAAAACAACAAAACGATACAGGGCAAAAGCTTACAGCGAGGGTGATTCATTCTACAGACTGTCCCTGAGCTTCTGTGCCAAGCTCTGAGCAATTAATAAAAAAATGGAAAACGAAACTAAAGTAATGTCTGTAAGAGACGCCATTATTTTGGCAATGTCAGAAGAAATGCGTCGCGACGAAAACGTCTTTCTAATGGGAGAAGACGTGGGTATTTTTGGTGGCGACTTCGGAACGTCGGTAGGAATGCTTCAGGAATTTGGTAAAGAACGTGTTCGCGACACCCCCATTTCTGAAAACGCTATCTCCGGTTGTGCGATAGGTGCTGCCATGACCGGTCTACGGCCCATTGTTGACGTAACTTTTATGGACTTTATTGTATATATGATGGACAATATAGTGAATCAGGCAGCGAAAACCCGATATATGTTCGGCGGGAAAGGACAGGTACCTGTTGTGTTCCGCTGTGCAGCAGGGTCGGGTGTGGGCGCCGCTGCACAGCATTCGCAGTCGCTCGAGGCCTGGTTCACTCACATTCCGGGGCTTAAGGTTGTCGCCCCGGGAACACCTGCCGATGTCAAAGGAATACTTAAATCCGCTATCAGGGACAATAACACCGTTATTTTCCTTGAATATAAAGCGCAATTCAACATGAAAGGAGAAGTTCCTCTCGATCCGGAATTTACCATTCCGTTGGGCAAAGCCGAACTTAAACGAGAGGGCAAGGACGTAACTGTTGTTACGTATGGAAGAATGCTTGAACGCGTATTACAGGCGGCCGACCAGGTACGGGAGGCTGATGGGGTAAGCGTGGAAGTGGTTGATTTGAGGACATTGATACCGCTTGACAAAGAAGCCATTCTTAATTCGGTGAAAAAAACCGGTCGTGTGCTGCTTGTTAACGATGCACACAAAACCGGTGGTTTCATCGGTGAAATTGCCGCCATGATCGCCGAAAGCGATGCCTTCGATTACCTCGACGGCCGCATTCTGCGATTGGCGGCAGAAGACGTTCCCGTTCCTTACAACGCTAAACTTGAAGCAGCCATGCTGCCCAGCGTTGAAAGGATTAAAAAATACATCCTCAAATTGGTTAATAAAAGGTAAGAGAGGAGGTTTATGGAAGAAAGACAATTAGTTAGGGCTACTCCTGCGGCAAGGTTGCTGGCTAGACGAATGAACGTGACGCTTGCGAATGTGACCGGTACAGGTTATAAGGGGCGCATTCATAAGGAAGATGTTGCCGGATGGAATTTTCAAGGCAAAGTTCATGTCTCGCCGCTCGCACGCAGAATTGCTGAGGAACATCATATAGACCTGAAAGGTATCCGGGGCACCGGGCATAACGATAAAATCATGAAAGACGATGTGCTGTTGCTCATCTCTGATCCCGTATTGAAAGCCCGCCTTACCCGAGACGATTTTGCCGAAGCTACTGCAGCACCCAAAATCCTTTCGGGAATAAGCAAGCAGCTTCAGGTAATACCTGCCGATAGCAAGCCTGATGTTTCTGTTAAGGCGGAAGAAGCCGCGGGCACCGAAACCGTGCCGTTGAGCATGATGCGCAAGGTAATAGCAAAACGCATGTCGGAGAGTTATTTCTCGATCCCTTCGTTTATTCAAACTTGGGAAATTGATATGGCCGAACTGCTTGAGTTGCGTAAAAAACTGATGGACCCGATAAAGGAGAAAACCGATAAGAAGCTGACCGTTACCGATCTGATTTCGTTCGCCGTGGTGAAAACATTGATGAAACACAAGTACATCAATGCGAGTTTGAATAACGAGGTTACCGAAATCACTTTTCACAATTACGTGAATTTAGGAATGGCAGTAGGACTGGACGAGGGACTGCTGGTGCCGGTGGTGAAAAATGCCGATAAGATGTCGCTCAGCGAATTGGTAGTGGCTCTGAAAGACGTTACCGAACGTACCTTTTCGAAGAAGCTGATGCCCGATGAACAAGCGGGAAGTACATTTACCATCAGCAACCTGGGAATGTACGGAGTGGAACATTTTACGGCAATCATCAATCAGCCGAACGCAGCTATCTTAAGTGTCTCGTCGACAAAAGATATGCTCGTAGTCCGCAACGGTGAATCCGTAATCCGTCCGGTAATGAAGGTCAGCCTTACCAGTGATCACCGCATCATCGACGGGCTTACTGCGGCGAAATTCATGACGGACCTGAAGCAACTGCTTGAAAATCCGCTAACATTATTAATATAAAAACGTTTAAAGTTTAAAGTTCAGGGTTCAACGTTTATGGTTCAAAGTTTGGCAGGAATCGTTTCCACGCCGTAACCCAAAACTCGAAACTCGTAACCCGTAACCCGAAAAAAAATGGCATACGAAATTATAATGCCCAAAGCCGGAATCGATATGACCGAAGGGCAAATTGTAAAGTGGTTAAAAAAAGAGGGAGATCCCGTAACTGAAGGTGAGATTATTCTTGAAATAATGACCGATAAAACAAGTATGGAGCTCGAAGCGGAAGCTACGGGCGTGCTCCTCAAAATTCTCCGTCGCGACGGGGATACTGTTCCGGTGACGGAAATTATCGGTTATATCGGACAGGAAGGCGAGGAAATAGTTCCGCAGGCACATGCAGAGGAAAAACCGGTGGAAGAAGAGGTTTCGGACAAAACAATGACCAGGCTTGAGGATTCATACAATGTGATTGTCATTGGTGGAGGGCCTGCCGGATACGTGGCTGCTATCCGAGCTGCACAACATGGGGCAAAGGTGGCCATTGTGGAGAAAAAGGAATTTGGAGGAACGTGCCTCAACCTGGGATGTATTCCGACGAAAGCATACCTCAAAAGCGGAGAAATTATCGAGGGAATGGAGATGGCTGCATCGCGTGGAATTATTTTTGAGAGCGTTAAGTACAAAATAGATATGCCCCGGGTGGTGCAACACAAAAACTCGGTGGTGAAAAAATTGACAAGCGGTGTGGAAGCACTGCTGAGGAGCAACAAAGTAGACATTTTCAAAGGAGTTGCCCGGATCAATAAAAACAAAGATGTGGTAGTGGATGATTCCACGGTAATAAAAGGTGACAAAATTATTTTGGCAGGAGGGTCAAAAGTATCCAGAATAAACATTCCGGGTATTGATAATCCGAATGTACTAACCAGCGATGATTTGTTGGCGCTGGATGTACTGCCCGAGACGCTGGCGGTGATCGGCGGAGGCGTTATCGGTATAGAGATGGCCCAGGCATTCGAGGCACTCGGAACAAAAATAACCGTTATCGAGATGATGGACAGGATTATTCCGTCAGTCGATGCCGAAGCGTCAGCATTACTTACCAGGCTGCTGAAAAAGAAGAACGTGAAAATAATGACTTCTACCAAGATTACTGAGATTGCCGATAAAAAAGGCAAGGTGGAAGTTAAAATCGAAGGAGGAGAATCGGTGGTTGCCGATAAGGTTCTGATTTCTATCGGACGCTTGCCGGATACTGAAGGGATGGGCGAAATCCAATTTGAAATGGAGCGTGGCCGGATAAAGGTTGACAAGTATATGGAGACCAGTGTTAAAGGCATCTATGCACCGGGCGACATGAATGCCATAAAGATGTTGGCACACGTGGCTTTTCGCATGGGTGAAGTGGCAGCCGATAACGCTGTAAAAGGCAATCATCGCGAATTAAAATTACATTCCGCTCCTTCGGTAGTTTATACCCATCCCGAAGTGGCTATGGTCGGACTGACGGAAGAACAGGCGCGTGAGAAATACGATGTCCGTATAGGCCGTTTCGATTTTGCTGCCAACGGCAGGGCTATGGCATCCGGTGACAATGTTGGTTTCGTGAAAGTGATTGCAGACAGCAAGTACGGCGAGATTCTTGGCGTGCACATCGTAGGTCCCGCAGCAGCCGAAATCATCAACCAGGCATCGTTGCTTATGGAAATGGAAATTACCGTGGACGAAGTAATCAAAACCATTTACGGACATCCCACCTACTCGGAAGCTCTTTTCGAAGCCTGTGCAGACGTTCTGGGTGAGGCCGTGCATATTGTCAGGAAACAGAAGTAGTTTTGTCTGCTATTAACGGTTCATAAAAAATAGTCCCGCTATAAACGGGACTATTTTTGTTGGTCTACAAGCTTTCTCCAAAATCCTCTTTAAATTTGGCAATTAACTTTTGGGGCCAATCATTAACAGGCTCTAATCCTCCCATGAAGAAACGAAGAACGGGCGGTTCGTATACGAATTTCAATCCGCCGATAAGCTCGCGGTTGTCGTTTAGCCAGGTAACCCGGTCGATGACGTATTTTATTTGCGATAACGTGAACACGCGACGCGGAACAGCGAGCCGAACCAACTCCATATCGGCGTAGGTTTCGTTTCCGTATTCGTCGCGCTGATTGGATACCGAACCGCGTTCCATTCCTCGTATTCCCGATATCAGGAACAGGGCCGCAGCAAGCGATCCGGCAGGATATTGCGTTTGAGGAATATGTGAGCATATTTCCATAGCGTTCACATGAGCACCAAGCACACCGGCAGGCTTCAGCATGGGTACGCCGTTTTTGTCCAGTTCATTTACCAGGTAGCGGATAAATTCGGGACTTTGACAAATCATGGTTTCGTCCAACGTTTCGTATAGACCGACGGCCATTGATTCAATCTCACGTACCGATATGCCGCCGTAAGTTAAAAATCCTTCGTAAAGGGGAACAAGTGCCTCGAGTTCCTTGTAAATCACCTCGTTATTGGTGCAAATACCTCCTCCGCGTGAAGAGCTGAGTTTGCGAGCCGAAAAATAGACAATGTCCGCCAGGTCGGTCATTGTTTTTAGAATATCCGCCATGGAAGTTTCGTTAAACTCTTCTTCACGCAATTTTACCAGATAAGCATTTTCACCCAACAGACTGGCATCAAGCACCAAACGGATGTTGTATTTATCAGCAATAGCCCTCACATCGCGCAGGTTTTGAATCGAAAACGGTTGTCCGCCAATCAGGTTGGTAGAAGCCTCCATGCGAATAAACGGAACGTTTTTTGCACCGTGACGGATAATGTTCTTTTCCAGCTTTTCAATATTCATATTGCCTTTAAACGGATGGTCTGAATTCATCACGTACCCTTCATCGTAAAGCAATTCCACGATGCGTCCCCCGCATTCGGTAATATGGGCCAAAGTAGTGGTGAAGTGATAGTTCATCGGAATCAAGCTTCCCTGCTTGATGTATGCTTTTGATAAAATATTTTCAGCGGCACGGCCTTGATGAACCGGCAGGTAATGTTTTTTTCCCAGAACGTCTTCTACAGCTTTCTTTAACCGATAAAAACTTTGTGATCCGGCATATGCATCATCTGCCTGCATCATTGCAGCCATCTGATTGTCGCTCATAGCATTGGTTCCGCTGTCGGTAAGCATGTCTAGAAATACGTCTTTCGTGTTTAGTCTGAAAGTGTTAAATCCGCCTTCTTCCAATGCTTCCAGCCGACGTTCAATAGGCACCAAATGTAGTTTTTGTACAATACGTACTTTGTGCAATTCCAACGGAATATTCTCTCCGTTATAAAATTTAATTTCCTGCATAATAATTGTTATTTTTTTTGTAAAGATAAAAGTCTGAATTCCTTTAATCGGTCAAAATCAAACGGAAAAATCTATCGTTTTGATAAAACAATCTGCAAAGATATGCCAAATTATAAAATCATTACCCATTATTTGAGTTTAATTTAAAAAAAGAGGAATACCTGTAATTTTTTTAACGATTTCAAGTAAGGATGACAAATTAATCGTATATTTGCGAGAACAATTAATCTCATTGAATAACATTTAAACAAAAACTCATGGATAAACCTTATGTAATAGGCATTGATGTTGGTGGTACAAATACAGTTGTGGGTATCGTTGACAAGAGAGGACAGATTTTGCGTAGCGGAAGCCTGAAAACGGCCAAACATGCCGAAGTGGAAGATTACCTGAATGAATTGAGCCAGGTGATTGAAGATGTGATCAAGGACATTGCCACCAAAGATCAAATCAAAGGAATCGGAGCCGGAACACCCAACGGCAACTACTTCACCGGAAGCATAGAATTTGCTCCCAACCTTCGCTGGAAAGGCGTTATTCCGTTTGCGCAAATGCTGGAAGACAGAGTAGGGATTCCCGTAGCGCTTACCAACGATGCCAATGCGGCGGCAATAGGGGAAATGACATATGGAGCGGCTCGTGGAATGAAAGATTTTATTGTAATCACTCTTGGAACCGGTGTCGGAAGTGGAATTGTGGTAAATGGACAAATGGTGTACGGCCACGATGGATTCGCCGGTGAACTTGGACACGTAATCATGCGACGCTCAAACGGGAGGGTTTGCGGTTGCGGAAGAGCGGGGTGTCTG
Organism: Porphyromonadaceae bacterium; assembly: GCA_022840285.1. Lineage (GTDB taxonomy): Bacteria > Bacteroidota > Bacteroidia > Bacteroidales > Dysgonomonadaceae > Petrimonas. The sequence continues at coordinate 6,435 of JALHIE010000009.1, read as the reverse complement.
GAGGCATATACATCGGCAACGGGGGTCGCACGTACCGCACGTGAATACCTGGAGCTTCAACACGATTCAAAAAGCCAGTTACGCAATATCCCCATCGATGATATCACCTCTAAAGATGTTTTTGATGCGGCAATGGCGGGCGATGAAATGGCTAAAGAAATATTCCGTTTTACCGGTGAAATGTTAGGTGAAGCATTTGCTGATTTTGTGGCATTTTCAAGTCCCGAAGCCATCATCCTTTTTGGAGGATTGGCGAAAGCCGGTGATCTCATTATGAATCCGATCCGTGAATCAATGGAAAGAAACCTGTTACCCATTTTCAAAAACAAAGTGAAATTGATCTTCTCCGAACTAAAGGAAAGTGATGCGGCGGTACTTGGCGCCAGCGCACTGGGTTGGGAAGTGAGGTGATTTACATTCAGACTACAGATTATAAAACCGTCTCAGGAGTGAGGCGGTTTTTTACTTTTGTTTTCATCCTTCACTGCACTGCAACGAAGTATTTTTGTGAAAGAGCAGAGATTTATTTACATTTGCATAAGATCTATATCTATACAGAACGATACAACTAACGATCTCGAAAAAATGACGTAATTTTTTTATTAACCCCATTTGAAAAAACGTGATTAAAGTATTGATCCTGATAGATTACTCAACCGAGTTTAGCCGCCGTTTCCTGGATGGATTAATCCAATATGCCCAGGAAATGGGACAATGGAGTTTTTATCGCCTCCCCGTTTATTATAAAAGCATCTACGGAGAAGAAGGTGTTTTATTGTGGGCTCAGAGGTGGGAAGCCAATGTTATTATTGCCCAATGGAATTACATGAGTTTGGAATCGTTTCGGAAATTACAGATACCGGTTTTTTTACAAAACTACAAAGAGGAAGGCAAACGCTTTTCAAATATTACAGGCGATTACATTGGAACGGGGGCGATGGCTGCGAAGTTTTTTATTCAAAGGCGTTATAATAATTTTGCTTTTTACGGAAATAAAGGATTTATCTGGTCAAGAGAGAGAGCCGAGGGTTACAGGCGTGAAATTGAAAAAATTAAAGGAAACTATTATTACTTCGAGAGTGAAGATTTGAATGATAAGCAATGGGAGCACACGCACACTCAGTTGGAAGATTGGCTGATTTCTCTGCCGAAGCCTGCGGCTATTTTTGCATGTGACGATAGCTTTGCTATACAGATATCGGAAATCTGTAAATTAAACAACATAAATATCCCCAAAGAAATTGCGCTGTTAGGGGTAGACAACGACAGGTTAATATGTAATTTGTCCGATCCACCCATCTCTTCCATTATTCTGGATGCAGAAAAAGGAGGATTCGAACTGGGCAGGAAAATAGAAGAGACGCTAAAAAGGAACGATCAAAAACCTTTCAATATTTGTATCAATCCGTTAGGAATTGAATTGCGAAAATCTACAGAGAACTATAATGTTAAAGATAAATATATCCTGGAAATTGTGAAATACCTTCAAGAAAATTTTGATTCGGCAATAAAAATAGAAGAATTAACTTCTTTAGTGCCGCTTTCCCGGAGAAGTATAGAGAGTAAATTCAAAAACGAAATGGGAATTTCGATTTACCAGTTTATTCTGAATTTAAGAATTGAACATTTTACGTTCTTGTTAACCAACACAAACTTACCCATATCCGAAGTAATTTTTAAATCCGGATTTAATGATTATTCCAACGTTTTCAGGTTGTTTAAAAAAATAAAGGGATGTACCCCGGTAGAATACCGTAAAAGATTTATGTGATTTTTAATAAAATCAGCTTCATTTTGTTCGTATCTTGCTTCCCCGCAGTGCATAATACATAATAAACAGGTAAGCAGGTAATCCTATGGCATAAGCCATTTGATAGGAAAAGTGTTGTGCAAAATACCCAAAGATCAACGGAATAATGCCCGCACCCACAATCCCGGTTACCAATAACGCTGAACCCGATTTGGTGAACTTTCCTAAGTCGGCAATAGCTAAGGGCCATATAGCAGGCCACAACAAAGCGTTCGCGAGCCCCAATAAAGGTATTAAGTAGATAGAAACAGTAGAAGGCAATATAAGAATGGTTATGCTCACAATAATTCCTAATACGGTAGATGCAAGCAATGCCTGCGTCTGACTTATATATCTTGGGATAAAAAACATCCCTACCAAATATCCTACTATCATGGCAAACGAAACAAACCATACATAGTTATGTGGGGAAGACAATCCCAGTATATTGGCATAATCATTTATTGTTCCTAAAGCCAGGTATTCCACTCCCACCGTAAATAATATGGCCACAACTCCTAAAAGCAAATGTGGAAACTGCCATACACGTGTCTTTGTAGAAGAATAAGAGTTCTGTATTTCTCCTGTTTCTGTTTCTTCTCCTATAGCTTTTACTTCAGGCAGAGGAGAAAAATAATAGATAATTCCCATTACAGACATTACGGCTGCAATGATATAAAACGGAGTAATAATGTCGGTTATCCTTACATTGCTCAAATCCATAAACACAGCCAAAATAAAAGATGCGGCAGCATAAAATATTTTCGCACAAATCCCCATGAATGAAATTCTTGATGCTGCACTTTCAGGTGATCCTATAATGGAGACATAGGTGCTGTAAGCACCTGTCAGCAGTGCTTGTCCTAAACCATTGATGAAGAGGGCCAATAAAAACAAGGAAAAGTTTACCGTTTTAGCTGAAGGCACAATAATGAGAAAACCTACAGCCATCAGTATAAGTGCAATGACCATTCCGCCTTTATAGCCTGCTTTTTTTAAAATATTGCCTGCTACGCCGCCAAAAACCAGGTAAGCAGAAAATGTAGCCAGCATGATCAAGTATGACATTGCTGTGGTGACATGAAATGCCTGTTTCACAAAAGGAATAAAAAAAGCATTAACCCCCAGTGCAAAACCCAATATAGCATTCATCGAACCCACCAGGAGCAACGGCACAACGATGTTTTTTTTATCTGCTTTCATTCTTAATAGGTCTTTAATTGAGCTTTTGTATTTTTATCACTGTACATACGGAATTTAAATCATTAATAATCTGTAACTATGTATTCTGTTAAAATATCGACACTCATTTCTATACCGGGTGTTAGCATATCGGGACACCTACCGCAACCTTCTATCTCCATGAAACCGGAAGGGTCGCAATAAACACTCAATTTGACCCCTTTGGCTGAAGGAGTTTTATCGGGAGAAATATCCGAAATATCAATATATTGATGTTTCGATGCAACGTTCAACACACTGCGCTTTACCCTGAACTTTTCACCGGGAAGGTATTCTATCCAATTTACTTTTTCACTTAACCCCAGCTGAAACCTATGATCGGTTTTTGTGTTGACAATCAGTTGACCATCTTCAATAAAACGCTGTTGTTCGCTGGAGTTGTACAAGTCCCAAACATTTTCTTCATCAGAAACAGGTATTACGACTTTACCTCTTCCATCTGAATCGAACTGACACAACGACCAGGGCGCTAACATGAATTCTCCGTTGTTGATCGTCTTTTTTCCCACGTACCGAATAAGTTCGGTAACGTTTTGTCTGAAAACATGCTGGTCTGTTTCAATCTTTACGTGTCTTTCAAATTCACACGGAAGACCTGTCTGTTGGTTGTTTATCAAATCAATTTCAGCCCTTAAGACCGTTTTGTCCTCTTCAGATAAAATAACTTCCCACACTGCTCCGGTAACAGATGGTGGAACCCGCCAGTTTCCTGTCGGATATTCATAACCCAGCGTTGTCCCTTCGGGGGCGGGCCAAAGTGCGTCGCCCCCAGGGTTCTGATATGCATTTTTATTGGAACGTTTCTCAATGGCCGAGGGCAGAACCCTGTTGACAACTTGTCCGTTTATAATCGTGAACAACCGTCCTTCCAGATCCAATGCAGCTATCACTCCGTTTTCCATATCACCTGTAAGGTGCCAACGTCGAAAAGACCTGTTCAATAGCTCTATTAACTCAATTCCGGTCATTTTATTTGCTTAATCTTTTCTTTAAATCTGCCAGGATAAAAGTTTTTGCCTTGTTTGCATATTCCATATTGGCTTTGGGTGCATGTTGTGCATACCAATATTTATCGTCGAAACGCTTCATGTCAACTCCTTCGGGGGCAAAAGCCATCATAAGTGAAGTTTCTTGTTCACCGGCATGATCAATCGGCCACTGTGCCTGTGCCTCGGCACTCATAAAGGGCTCTACACGAATCCAACTGAACGGGTCCGTTCCCGCATCGTGTTCTGCATAGTAATTGGCAGAAGCCTTGTCTTCTCCCCACCAGCCATCTCCTTTCTCCCGATCGAGGAAAGCGAAAATTTCCTGCTTGGCAGCCAGCCTGAACGCTAAATCGTTTGGCATACCGCTTGCGAAGTTTTCACTTTGGTGGTGATAAAACAGATTGATATTGCGGAACCCGATTCTCAACAGGTTGTAAAATAATTGCCGTGCAAAGGTATTGAGCACCCCAGAGTCAATGTGCATGCCTCCTTTGCGTTCAGGCCCGGATACGGCGTATGACCCTGCACCGAACCAAAAAGGCGGCAAAATAATCACTTCCATTTCTTTCTCCAACATTTCCAGCGCGCCTTGCACGACTAATGTGTCCACACCTGTGCAAAGGTGTTCGGCATGATATTCTATAACACCTAATGCCATAACTACCGGAGTATTCTCGTCGATAGACTTCCGGATTTGATCCGGAAACATATATTCGTAACGCATATTTTTTATTGTTTAAAGTTCAATGTATTTCATAAACTTAGAGGACATCATTTCCACGCCGCCATCTTTTACAATGACTCCGTTTTCCCACCTTAAGCCGAAATCTTTATCGTAGAAAAAAGTATCGATTTGAAAAGTCATATTTTTCTGCAATAAATATTCAGAGGTCGATTCCATCCAGGGACGCTCAACTTCCATCATGCCGATAGCATGACAAGGGCCGTAAAGAAGATATTGGCCGAAACCTTGATCCTTTACCCAATTCTCGTAGTCATTGACAACTTGTCCGGCAGGCTTTCCTGCAGCAATCATACCTATGGTTTTTTTGTGAGCTTCCAACCCAAATTCTATTAAACGTCTTTTTCGCTCGGGCAACGGCCCGATGGAGAATGGCAAACCAACGCTGGATGAATAGCCACTGACTCTTGCGCCTATATTAAGTTGTATTACTTCATTTTCTACGATTGTGTTGTGTCCCGGTCTCGAGATAGCATTGTTGGTAGACTCTCCGCAAAAGCAATAAAGTGAGTGTCCTTCATATTCTCCCCCGTGTTTATATATCTCACGTTGGGCAATTCCAATGACCTGGAGTTCCGTCATACCCGGTTTTATCTCGTTCAATATAGCTTCCACAGCGAGTTCCGATATCTGGTACGCTTTCCTCATGCATGCGAGTTCATTTTCACTTTTTACGAACCGAAGGGGCCAAAGGGTCATATCTGCTTTCACGATTTCTACGTTAGGAAGCTGCTCTTTTAGGGAGGTATATACGGGTAGGGGAGTAATAGCCCATCCCACGATGCCTAATTTACGAATGTGTTGCAAATCGTATTTCTCCAACAAATCCTTGTATGTAATAAAAGACATCCCGGGCGCGTCCGGCTCAGCTGATTCACGGTATTCTATCAACTTTTCAATATTTTTGAAAAAACTTCTCTGTGACGCATATAAATCACTTTCGGGTCCAACTAACAATATTGCTTCTCCCTGTGCCGGTACAAATACCGCAGCTGTTTCAAACACGGGCCAGTACTCACTCAAATACCTGACGAATGCCATATCTGATTCTGTGGCATGTACTAAACAGGCATCCAACCCTTCTTTTTTAATGTTTGCCTGAAACTTCCTGATTCTTTCTTTAAATTCACTTGTTGGGATTGTTGTTGTGTTCATAATACAGTTTTTTACGTGAATAATTTTGTTATATAGTTGATCAACTATTATCTTTTCTGGCTTTAGGTAACTGGTGCAATAGGGTGTCTTTTAAAACCAAAAGTTTCTCTTTTAATGAGTACGGGGTATAGACATAATCTTGCTCAAACTGAAAACCCATGCGGGAATCTCTTGTTGTGGCCAATAAGGAGAGTTCAGTCCGTTCGATCTCGTCTTTTACAATACTTTCCATTCTATCAAGGATCTCTCCAATAGCTCCTCTTTCTTTTTCTTTTACTAACTTCATCCGGAGGTCTTCAAATTCAAGGATAGCGTAATCGCTTTGCATCATCCGCTGCAGCTGTTCGGCCACTATTACCTCTCTTACCGCTTCCCTGCGTTTAGCCTCGGGACTGTTAACCGCGGCAGCCCTGTATAAGGTCAATCCCCTTTCCATTTCATCAATGGCTTTTTTTAGATAATTAAGGAAAAGGGGCAGAATCTTTGTTTCATTTGTAGCGACAATACCTGTTGCATTT
>JALHIE010000246.1 GCA_022840285.1 Porphyromonadaceae bacterium | reverse complement strand
CCGACCTGGATCTGCCGGAAATGAGGTTCGAGCCCCCCGCCCCGCAGCAGGTCCCCCCGACCGTCCTCGCCGCCCTGGAGTCCGTCCTCCTCGACAAAGCGGCGGTCTGGGGCGAGGGGTGCCGGGTCCGGGCCCTCGCCCTGCGCCGGGGCCACGACGAGGCCGCCGCCTGGATGGAGGAGCACCCCGCCGAGATCGCCGCCGGGTGGGCGGTGGGGTTCGTCGCCGTCCCCGGCACCGATCCCCTCACCCGCGACTCCCTCCGGGCCCGGCTGCTGGCCCGGGGCCCGATCATCCCCGACGAGGTGCCGGAACCCGGCTGCGTCCCGGCCCCGGTCGAGGTCCGGCCCTCGCCCCGCGAGAAGCCGCGAGCCCCGGGCGCCCGGCAGAGTGCGGGGTGGTTCTAGCGCCCGGGGTCAATCGGGGCAAAAAAGCCCGGTGAAGTTGTCAAACGGGGGCCGGTGCGGGGAGAACTCCGGCCCTGACCCCGGATCTCTCTTCTCCGAGTCCCGTTCCTGAAAAGTTCCGGGCGATATCTCTCCGATCCGCGATCCCGCATGGGAGAACTCCGTTACCTGACCCCGGAGCGAAAGCGGAACCTACTTATAGGATAACCTACAATTCTCTGTTACCTTATCCAAAAAGGTGTTGGTGAGCTAAAATGAGTGGAAAAATGTTCCCGACCGGGAGCCGGGCGCGGCTCCTGGACGGATCGGAGCAGCAGTACCGCGTTCGGATCCTGACCGGCCCTGCCATCTCTCTTGTCCGCCGGGGGCGGGTTCTCCGGGTCCGGGTCATCACGGTCCCCGCCGAGAACGTCGAGCCGCTGGTCACCCCGTCGCACCTGACCTGGATGGATGCCTTCTTTGCCGGGGCCGCCGGGAGGCGGTGCTGATGGTGGTCGTCACGGTCGCCGGGGTCGGGGTGGACTGTCTGGTCTCCTCGCGGTTCGTGGGGCCGCACGCTCATGCCGACGCTCAAGCGTTCCTGCGCCGGCAACCCCTCGCCCGGGTCACCGTCCGGGAGGACGGGCAGGTGCTCGCGGGGTTCGCGTTCGATCAGGTGGCCCGGCGGGAGGCAGAGGCCTGCGAGGCGAGGCAGCGGCAGCGGGAGAGCAGGCTGATCGTCTGCCAGTAGGTGGGGAGGAATGGACCCCTTATCTTGCGGGGGTGAAGGGGGCGGAGCGGGAAGACCCCGGTCTTTAGGCCGGGGATGAAAGCGGAGCCGCCCTTCTGATACTGTTTCCTCACTTACC
>JALHIE010000008.1:46620-80436 GCA_022840285.1 Porphyromonadaceae bacterium | reverse complement strand
TAAAATTTCAGAAGCAACCGTGGTTAAGAAACCCTTGACTTCGAGAGAGATTTTTGATGAACTGGTACAGAAAAACCCTTCGTTGCAAAAGTTATCCGATGAATTTGATCTGGAGTTGAGCTGAAATGATCGCTTGCTTTGAAAAGTCAACACAACATAGTATTCTTTTTTATCGGATTTGCGGTGTTGCTCTGTTCGGTCCAGTCCTGTAAGAAGAACGGAACAGAACAGACCCGGACAGGCTCCCTGCTTACTCAGGCCGGTACCGTTGAACCCCGGGATTCCGTTATTATCGACTCCCGGTTAACTTTCCAGGAAGCAACGGCCGGGACGAAAGCTCCAAAATCTATTCTGGATGAATTGATTCTTATGGATGTCCTGTATAAATCAACGGATCAGAGGTTGCATCAAGGACAAATACTGACAAACAAAAAAATCGAAAACGACATTCGGACTATGTTCGTGTTTATGCTCGAAAATGATTTCGTCATCGAAAAAGCCATTCCCATTGTACATTACAGCTGGAGTGACAGCTTATCCATGGAGGACAACAATACGTACAGCTTTTGTTACCGCAATGTTTCTTATTCAAAGCACGCCCGGGGAATGGCGATTGATATAAATCCGCGTTTCAATCCGTTACGGTGGAAAAACGCAAACGGCTCCAGCCAGCCTGAAAATGCCGTGCTGGACACGACCGTTAACGGGACGCTATACCCCGGGCATGTGGTGGTAGAGGAGTTCGGAAGACTTGGTTTCCGGTGGGGACACTCTTTCTCAAAGTACTACGACGACCATCATTTTGAGAAAAGGTGAAGCTTACAGGTACCTTACTGCCCACTCACCGATTAAATTTCCCACGTACCGGGCATCTTTTATGTTTTTGATGAGGTGATCGATACCGTCCAGGGCGATGAAACTTTTCGGATGCCTTGCCGCCATAAATATCTCCGTGGCGTGATCTATGCTAACCATCTTGTCTTCGGGAGAGTGCAAGACAAGTAAGGGTTTGTTCAGTCTGTTGAGCGACCTCTTGATGTTGTGATTCGCCAGATCATCCACAAAACCCTTGCCTATCTCAATTTCCCTTCCGGCCACGTCGATCATCGCACTTCCGTTGTAGGCGATCTCGTCCATTTTAGATACGAACAACCGTTTGATGTGGTCCAATGTCGACGGGGTTCCCAGCAGAGAGACTGCCTTGACAGATGCAAGTTGTCCGGCAGCTACAACAGATGCGGCACCACCCAGGGAGTGTCCGACAAGGAGCTTGGGCGCTTCGTAAGTATCGGTTAGAAACCCGGCAGCTTGCAACAAGTCATCGATATTCGACGAGAAGTTTGTTTCCGCAAAGTTGCCCTCGCTATCTCCCAATCCGGTAAAATCGAAGCGAAGCACGGCGATCCTTTTTTCGCTGAGCGCCTCCGAAATGTACTTGACGTTTATCAGGTTCTTGTTGCAGGTAAAACAGTGTGAAAAAATGGCAAATGCCTTTGGAAAATCGTTTTCCGGAAATTCCACGACACCGGATAGGGTCAGGCCCTTTGAATTTTTGAACGTTACTTTTTCTCTTTTCATCGTTACTTTAACGTTAGTGGAAGAGAAATGTTCCTAAATCTTTTTCAATAAATTAAACTCAAGTTGCAAGTCAATGGTCTCTTTGGTAATGATATTCAAAGGCATGTAGTTTTCAACTTTGGGCTTAGTTTGCAAAATCAAGTACTCAAGCAACGTTTTCATAGCCATATACCCCTGATAATCCGGATTTTGATCGATAAGAAAATTAATCCGTTCATTTTTTAATGCATAAATATTGGGTTTTGTTAAATCCACGCCAACCAACTTGACGTCGTTTATGTTGTTTTCTTCCAGAAAATTTGCCACAACATTTCCCCTGGAGTTCAGTACTATCACTCCTTTTACGTTGGGATGCGAAGAGAAGAAATCCCTCATCTTTTCTTCGTTCCGGTGAGCTTCATAAACGGAAAACTGAATGTGGTGTATCCGGTTGGAAAACTTAGCTTCAGTCAAATAATCGTAAGCTCCTTTTCGCCGCAGGATACTTGTATTCGCACTCTGATCTCCAATCCGGATGGCTTGAAGCACCCCGATATCACTGGATTCCGGGATAAGTGATTTTAACAATTTACACATCAGGTAGCCGCAAATGTAGTGATTTGCCGAGTAAAAAGCCAAAGGTGATGTTCCTTCAACCATGGAATCGACAAATGTAAAAGGGATTTTTTTTTCTGCCAGTTTGTTCGCCAGGTCAATGGTCTCATCTTTAAACGTAGGGCCTATAATAACCGCATCGGGCTTAAGAATCAGGATTTGGGTAAAGACGTTCTGGCAAGAATAGATATTGTATTGGTCGTAGGTCAGGTAGGTAGTTTTGATATGTAAGCTTTCGTGTTGATCGATCGCTTCCTGAATGCCGTTATGGATACTTTCCCAGTACTCACCGTGCGAGGCATGGGGAGTGGTGATCACAATTTCATACGTTTTTTTCAACGAAAGTCCCGACAAGTGAATGTTGGGTTTATAACCCACCTGTTTCAATACTTTCTCCACGGCGATCCTTGCTTTCTCCGATACATTACCGCGGTTGTGCAGGATTCTGTCTACCGTACCCGAGGATACCCCGGCCTGAGCAGCTATGTCTTTGATTCTGATACGTTTTTTCATTGAGATCCTTGGAATATTTATCGATTCATCAATTAAAATGCAAATATAGAAAAAGTTTCTGCATATGTGTAAATACACATCCATCTTTTTACTTTAGTAAAAATAAAATACATTTAAGAATAATTAATGGTTTGGAGTGAAAGCCGTAAGTCTATTCGTATTAACTTTGTGCACGTGCACAACGAGTTATGAGTTCAATCAATAAACAAAAATAAATCATGTACGAATTATTCAACATTCAAGGTAAAGTAATTGTTATTACTGGAGGGACAGGTGTTCTGGGTACATCCATGGTGGAGTATCTTGCTTCTCACGGGGCAAAAATGGCGGTATTGGCCCGGAACAAAGAAAAAGGTAATGCGTTGATTGATAGGGTAAAATCGAAAGGGGGAGATGCTCTGTTCCTTCAAACCGATGTGACTGATGAGGTGGTGTTGAAACAAAATGCGGAGGAGATTATTGGCAGATACGGTAAAATAGATGCGCTTATTAATGGAGCAGGAGGAAATATGCCGGGTGCCACAATAGGTCCGAAAAACACCATCTTCGATTTAAAAATGGACGACTTTCGCAAGGTGGTAGACCTGAATCTGATGGGGACTGTTGTCCCGACAGTTGTTTTCGCCGAATATATGGTGAAAGAAAAAAGGGGAAACATCATCAATGTATCATCAGCTTCGGCGCTGCGTCCGTTGTCACGTGTGGCCGGATATGGAGCGGCAAAGGCTGCTGTTACCAACTTCACCAAATACATGGCCGGTGAACTGGCGATGAAATTTGGAGAGGATTTTCGCGTAAATGCGCTTTGTCCGGGTTTTTTTATTACCGAACAAAACAGAAACCTGCTTACCAATCCCGATGGAACTTATTCCGACAGGGGAAATACCATTATTGCTCATACCCCATTCGGGCGCTTCGGTGATCCGGAAGACCTGCTCGGCACGTTGCATTATCTGGTAAGTGACGCTTCTAAATTCGTAACAGGTACCGTGGCTGTTGTGGATGGTGGTTTTGATGCCTTTAGTATTTAACAGACTTACTTAATTTTTCACCGTTATGCTTCAACTCAAAAAGGATTGTAAATATTCATTGATAGTAGCTTCCAGCATGGGAGTGAGAATTACGCCGGCAAATTCCCAACCGGTACACAGCAGCAAGCTTTTCGAAATGCACGCAACAAGCGCTGAAACGAACGTAGCAAGTATTGCGTCCTCCTTGGGATTGCCGGTCAAGGTGTTGACTACCTTTGTAAAAGACAGCCCGATAGCAGCTTTCATCAAGTCTGACTTGAGGGCAAGAAACATCGACTTCGAAGGACCGGAGATTTCTCAGGGTGACCCTTGGGGATATCGCCACCAGTTCAATATTGCAGATAGCGGTTTCGGGTTGCGTGGACCTCGTGTCCAGAACGACAGAGCGGGGGAAGTGGGCAAGACCCTGAACGTGAAAGATTTTGATTTGGAACGGATTTTTGAAACAGAAGGTGTTCAAATTGTACATTTATCGGGATTAATAGCTGCCTTATCACCCGAAACAGGTAATTTTTGTCTTCAACTTGCCCGGTACGCCAAAAGACACGGAACACTCATCTCTTTCGATCTGAATCACAGGGCAACTTTCTGGAAAGGCCGGGAAAAAGAGTTGAAGGAGGCGTTCGCTGAAATCGCTTCCCTGTCGGATATTTTAATTGGAAACGAGGAAGATTTTCAACTCTGTTTGGGTGTGCAGGGCCCGAAAGCCGGAGGCGAGAATATTGAGGATACCATTGACGCCTTTAAAGGAATGATTCTAAATGCCAGAAAAGCATTTCCACGTGTTTCGGTATTTGCAAACACGCTTCGGGAGGTGGTCAGCGCCAATGAACATCTTTGGGGAGCAATTGTTTATGAAAACGAGAACTGGCACGTTGCCCCGTTACGTAAAATTAACGTTATGGATCGCATTGGGGGAGGCGATGGTTTTGTGGGAGGTTTGCTCTATAGTATTTTGAAAGAAATGCCGTCCGAAAAATGGATCCAATTCGCCTGGGCCAGCGGGGCGTTGGCCACAACCTTCCTCACCGATTATGCTCAGCCAGCCGATGAAGAAATGATTTGGAGCATCTGGAAAGGAAATGCGCGGGTGAGACGATAAAACAATCAATCAAAAATATAATATGAAACATAAAGCAGATATTGGACTCATTGGGCTTGCCGTAATGGGAGAAAACCTTGTCTTGAACATGGAAAACAAAGGTTACACGGTAGCCGTATACAACCGTACGGTTGAAAAGGTAGATAATTTTGTTAATGGAAGAGGCAAGGGAAAAAAATTCATCGGGGCACATTCACTCGAAGAGTTGGTGGCTTCGCTTGAACGCCCGCGTAAGGTTATGATGCTGGTAAAAGCCGGTAAACCGGTAGACGATTTCATCGAACAGCTCATGCCACTGCTTGAACCCGGAGATATCATTATTGACGGGGGAAACAGCCATTTCCCGGATACCGTCCGCCGCACAAAACAGGTGGAAAGTAAAGGATTACTGTACATAGGTACGGGTGTCTCGGGGGGAGAAGAAGGTGCATTGCTCGGGCCCTCGATGATGCCCGGCGGATCACCCGGAGCGTGGCCTTACGTAAAAGAAATCTTTCAGGCAGTAGCGGCAAAAGTAGAGGATGGGTCTCCCTGTTGCGACTGGGTGGGCGAAGATGGCGCGGGACATTTCGTGAAGATGGTTCACAACGGTATTGAATACGGTGATATGCAGATTATTAACGAGGCTTATCACCTGATGAAAGAATTGCTGGGAATGGATGCTTTTGAGCAACACGAGGTGTTCAAAAGGTGGAACGAGGGCAAACTCGATTCCTACCTGATCGAAATCACTACCGATATCCTGGCGTACAAAGACGAAGGCGGGAGCCCGTTAGTAGAAAAAATTCTTGACACGGCCGGACAGAAAGGTACCGGGAAATGGACAGCCGTAACGGCGCTCGATTTGGGGATTCCGCTGACGCTTATAGGCGAGTCCGTGTTTTCACGCTGCCTCTCGGCACAAAAAGACCTTCGCGTAAAAGCATCGAAAGTGATCGCTGGAAAAAAGCCGGCATTCAAAGGAGACAAGCAACAATTCATCAACGACCTGGAACAGGCCATTTACGGAGCAAAAATCATTTCGTATGCACAGGGTTACGACCTGATGATGGAAGCCGCCAAAGAATATAACTGGAACCTCAATTACGGAGGAATTGCGCTGATGTGGCGCGGAGGATGCATCATCCGGTCGGTATTTTTGGGTGATATCAAAAAAGCATTCGACAATAATCCCAAGTTGGAGAACCTATTGCTCGACCCGTTTTTCAAAGAAAGCATCGAATCTGTTCAGGAAAGTTGGCGAAGGGTATGTGCCGCCGCTCTCGAAAATGGGATTCCCGTTCCGGCATTGACTTCGGCTTTGTGCTATTTCGACGGTTTCCGCAACGACCGCTTACCGGCTAACCTGTTGCAGGCACAACGTGATTATTTTGGAGCACATCAGTACGAGAGGGTAGATAAACCGCGCGGGAAGTTCTTCCACACAGACTGGACCGGCCGCGGAGGAAACACCGCTTCGTCTACATACCAAGTATAGTATTCAAACTACAAGGATGATTTACTACCAAAACGGATCTTCTGCACATAACCTGTCTCGTAAAGACCTGGAGTCGGGTCTTCACGAGGCTTTTACCAAGCTGGGAGAGAGGCATAAAGTCCTGGCCATCCCTCCCGATTATACCCGTCTGCCCAGCCGTGCAGGTGAACTGACCGAAATAAGCTGGGAATATTACGGCAATAGGCTAACCGATATTCTTCCGGCGTTGGGAACACATACGCCCATGACCGATGATCAGATCTCGCACATGTTCGGAAAAACTCCGGCTAACCTGATACGGGTTCACGATTGGCGAAACGATGTAGTAACACTCGGCAGGGTTTCGGCAGAAATTGTGGAAGAGGTTTCCGAATACAAAGTGCACTTCGACTGGCCGGTTCAGGTAAATAAATTGCTGGTTGAGGGCGGTTTCGATCTTATCCTTTCCATCGGACAGGTTGTTCCACACGAAGTGGTGGGGATGGCAAACTATAACAAGAACGTTTTTGTGGGAACCGGTGGATTCGAAGCGATCAACAAGAGCCACTACGTGGGAGCTGTCTATGGCATGGAACGAATGATGGGACGTGCCGATACCCCGGTTCGCAGGCTATTCAATTATGCTTCGGAAAATTTTGCTAAACAGCTCCCTATTGTGTATGTGCTTACGGTAGTGGGGGTAAATAAGGACGGGAGGCAACAGACTTACGGTCTGTTTGTGGGCGATGATTTCACCGTTTTTGACCTCGCTGCAAAACTTTCGCTCGAGGTTAATTTCCAGATGGTTGAAAAGCCATTGAAGAAGGTGTTGGTCTGGTTAGATCCCACGGAGTTCAAAAGTACCTGGCTGGGAAACAAATCCATTTACAGAACACGCATGGCCATTGCCGATGGAGGCGAGCTTGTCGTGTTGGCGCCGGCTTTAAAAGAATTCGGGGAGGACAAGGAGATAGACCGGCTGATCCGAAAATACGGCTATTTCGGAACACCCGGAACATTGATGGCAGTCGATGAGAACGAAGAATTACAAAACAATCTCGGTGCCGCGGCACACTTGATTCACGGATCGTCCGAAGGCCGGTTTTCCATCACTTATTGTCCGGGTAAGGGAGCAGAAAACCTCACCCGAAAAGAGATTGAAAGCGTGGGTTTTCAGTGGGGAGATATCGATGAGATGATGCAGAAATACAACTTTCCGCTGCTGAAAGAAGGGTTTAACATCCTGCCGGACGGAGAAGAGGTGTATTATATTTCAAGCCCCGCGCTGGGTTTGTGGGCGCACAGGGATCGGTTTGAATACTGAATATCATTCAGGGATACAGGAATCCGAGCATTTTTTGTTTTTTATAGAAAATAAACTATTAGTAATATATCATGACAACAAGAAGAGATTTTTTAAGAAATACAGCTTTAGCGTCTGCAGGAATAGCGTTGAGCGGTATTTATACGAAGACCAATGCGGCGAGTTACAGCCGTATTGTGGGAGCTAACCGAAGAGTAAACCTGGCACACATCGGGATCGGAAACAGGGGCTGGGAGATCATCAACGATTTTGATAAGACAGGATTGGCAAACGTTGTTGCCCTTTGTGATGTAGATCTGGGAGCCGGACACACCCAAAAAGCCCTGGCTAAATTCCCAAACGCGAAACGCTTTAAGGATTTCAGGGAGATGTTTGACAAGATTGGAAATGAGTTTGAGGCGGTAGCTATCGCTACTCCCGATTTTGCCCATTTTCCCGCCGTGATGCTGGCCATTAAAGAAGGAAAGCACGTCTACGTGGAAAAACCTATGGGCCGCACGTTCAATGAGGTTGAACTGATGATAAAAGCTGCCCGGAAGTACCCAAAAGTAGTAACTCAGATGGGCAATCAGGGTCACTCCGAAGGCAATTATTTCCAGTTTAAAGCCTGGAAAGAAGCCGGCATCATTAAAGATGTTACCGCTATTACAGCGCACATGAACAATTCCCGTCGCTGGCACGGATGGGACCCGAACATCAAAAAATTTCCTACTGCTGAACCCATCCCCGAAACGATGGATTGGGACACCTGGTTATCTGCCCAATCGTATCACGATTACAACAAGGATTTTCACTACGGGCAATGGCGTTGCTGGTACGATTTTGGAATGGGAGCTTTGGGTGATTGGGGTGCGCATATTATGGATACGGCCCACGAGTTTCTTGACCTGGGTTTACCGGAAGAGGTCAACCCGGTAAAACTCTCCAAACACAACGATTACTTCTTTCCGATGTCTAGCACCATCGAATTTAAATTTCCCAAACGCGGAAAAATGCCGCCCGTGGTCATAACGTGGTACGATGGCGTAGACAATATCCCGGCGGTTCCTGACGGATACGGTGTTTCTGAAATCGATCCAAATATTCCCAGTGTCGGAGGTGGAAAAATCCAACCGGCAAAGCTAAATCCGGGAAAAGAAATTTACAGCAAAAACTTGATTTTCAAAGGAGGATCCCACGGAAGCACGTTAAGCATAATCCCGGATGAAAAAGCCAAGGAGATGGAGAAGAAGCTTCCCGCAGTTCCAAAAAGCCCGTCGAACCATTTCGCCAATTTCCTGCTGGCCTGTCAGGGAGAAGAAAAAACGCGCTCGCCTTTCGAGATTGCCGGACCGTTGAGCCAGGTGTTCTGTCTGGGTGTGGCAGCACAACGGCTGAACCGGAAAATTGTCATTGACCGGAAAACAAAACGGGCAGTAAACGATATCTTTGCCGATGCTTTTCTGACGGGTGCACCTCCGCGTAAGGGATGGGAACATTTTTACGAAATATAAAATAAAAAAATATAATTGTATGAAAAGAGATATTCTTGTATTGATTGCAACGGTTTTTATTGTTTCTGCTTCGGCTCAGGAAGCTAAATGGCAGGACCTCTTCAACGGAAGAACCCTGAAAGGCTGGACCAAACTAAACGGAACGGCCGAATATAAAGTTCAGGATAAAACCATTGTCGGTATCTCAAAGAGCGGGACGCCGAATACCTTTTTGACTACCAATAAAATGTACGACGACTTTATTTTGGAATTCGAATTTAAAGTGGATGATGGCCTGAATTCCGGTGTTCAGTTCAGAAGCAACAGCCTGAAAGAGTACCAAAACGGACGTGTACATGGATACCAGTTTGAGATCGATCCGTCCAAAAGAGCATGGACAGGAGGTGTTTACGATGAAGCCCGCCGTGGATGGCTTTATCCGCTAACATTCAATCCCATCGGGCAGCGAGCTTTCAAGCCCAATGCGTGGAACAAAGCACGCATAGAGGCAATTGGCAACTCTATCCGTACGTGGGTAAACGGGGTTCCCTGCGCCAATTTGTTGGACGACGTTACAAAATCGGGCTTCATCGCCTTGCAGGTACACGCCATAAACAACAAGGAACTCGAAGGCAAAACGGTTTCCTGGAGAAACATCCGTATCCTGACTCAAGACCTCGAGAAGTTTCGATCGAGTGAAAACAGGGACGGAGTAGAGCAAATAAATACAATAGCCAATACGCTTTCTGAACGTGAAGTACGTGAAGGATGGAAATTGTTGTGGGACGGAAAAACAACCAAGGGATGGCGCGGGGCCAAGCTTGATAATTTTCCTGAAAAAGGCTGGTCGGTCGATAACGGAATCCTTAAGGTTCACAAAAGCGGCGGAGGAGAATCTACGAACGGAGGCGATATTGTTACCACTCGCCCATACAGAAATTTTATGTTGAAAGCGGATTTCAAGATTACGGAGGGTGCCAACAGCGGTATCAAGTATTTCGTGGACACAAACCTGAACAAAGGCGCCGGTTCAGCTATCGGATGCGAATTTCAAATATTGGATGACAAGAAACATCCCGATGCCAAACTGGGTGTTGCGGGAAACAGGACACTCGGTTCGCTTTACGATTTAATTGCAGCGCCTGAGGACAAGCCATTCCGGCCGGGTTTCTTTAATACAGCAATGGTGGTTGTAAAAGGAAATCACGTGGAACACTGGCTGAACGGAGTAAAAATCATTGAATACGAACGCAACAATCAGATGTGGGATGCGTTGGTTAAATACAGCAAGTATAAGGACTGGCCAAATTTCGGAAATGCAGAAGAAGGCCTGCTCCTATTGCAGGATCACGGCGATGAAGTCTGGTTTCAGAACATAAAGATTAAAGAACTTGAATAGCAATATCATGGATCGACGAAATTTTCTGAAGAGATCGGCGGTTACGGCTACCGGATTAACTATGAGTTCATTAATGGGAAAATCCTACTCATCCGTTTACGGAGAATCGGCACCGGGAAACAAGATCAAGATCGGACTCATCGGCTGCCGTAATCAGGGTTGGGCAAACTTGAAAACCTTTCTGGATTACCCTGGAACGGAGTGTGTTTCCTTGTGCGATATAGACGATCAGTGGCTCTATCAACGGGCAGCCGACGTGGAAAAGATGACCGGAAGAAAACTGCCGCAGCTGGTAAAAGATTGGCGCCGGGTAATAGACAATAAGGATGTTGACATGGTGATTATCGGTACGCCGGATCATTGGCACTGTCTCCAGTTAGTGGCAGCCTGTCAAGCCGGAAAAGATGCCTATGTGGAAAAACCGCTTGCCAATACCATGGAGGAGTGTGACCTGATGGTGAGTGCTACCCGGAAATATAACCGGATTGTGCAGGTGGGGCAATGGCAGCGGAGCGATCCCCATTGGGACGAGGCGGCCGCATATGTGCAGAGTGGTAAGCTGGGACGTGTGAGAACCGTAAAGGTCTGGGCATATCAAACCAGTAAATGGACGTTGCCGGTTGTACCCGATTCGGCGCCTCCTGCCGGAGTAGACTACGACATGTGGCTGGGCCCAGCACCGAAAAGAACCTATAATCAGAACCGCTTCCACTACAATTTCCGTTTCTTCTGGGATTACGCCGGCGGATTGATGGCCGACTGGGGAGTACATTTGCTGGACTATGCCATGAAAGGGATGAATGCAGGATTGCCCTCGTATGTGTATGGTGCCGGCGGGAAATTCGGTTATCCCGACGATGCTATGGAGACACCCGACACGCTCATGGCAACTTACAAATACTCCGACTTCAACATTATCTGGGATCATGCCTGCGGTATAGGTAATGGATTGTTTGGATTACGCGAAGGGGTTGCATTCTTCGGGGAGAACGGTACCCTTATCTTAACCCGGCAAGGGTGGGAGGTGATGCCCGAACAGGCTGTTAACAGCCGCAATTTTCCTTATTGTTACCCTTGTGACAACGAGAGAAAACCCAACACCCTGAGAATGGAAGCGGTAGAGAAAAAAACCGGCGGAGGAAAAGGATTGTACCTGCATGCGGGTAATATGCTGGAGTGCATGCGTTCACGCCGGTTGCCAAATGCCGACATTGCGATAGGCGCGGAGGTGGCCAAACTAAGTCATATGGCCAATATCTCTTGCAGAGTGGGATCAGCATTGAACTGGGATAACGAGACCGGTACTTTTGATCATTTGGAAGCTAACCGGCTGGCAAAAGCCCATTACAGGGAGCCGTGGAAGTTACCCAAACTTTAGTATTTTAAAGAAGAGAAATGAGCCGGAGAAGTTTTGGCTACTTGATGAAAAACATGTAGCTAAAACTTCTCCAGCATCATCTCCTTTCCGTCAAAGACACCGTACGAGAAATGCTGTATCCAGTCACCGATATTGATAACGCGCGACTTATCGTTCAGCGGAAAATCCAATAAGAGGTGCCGGTGTCCGAAAACAAAATAGTCAATATCGGGAGTTCGGGTAATTTCCTGCTTCGCAAACTGGATAAGGTATTCGTTGTCCTCACCTAAAAAATCCTGTACGCCGCCTGATTCCCGGCTTTTATTCGACCATGCGTGTGCCAGCCCCACGGTCCATCGTGGATGGATAGCGGCAAAACAGCGCCGCATCGGCCAATCCGTCGCCGTGAGCGATAAAAAATTTCTTGCCGGAAAGTTCCGTGACAAACGGTTTGCGGTGGACAATTAACCCGCATTCGTTCTGGAGATAATCGGTAAGCCAGATATCGTGGTTGCCAATGAAAAAACGGACTACCACGCCTGAGTCGGTAATCTCCGACAATTTGCCCAGCAGACGCGTAAAGCCTCTGGGTACAACGGTTTTATATTCGAACCAGTAATCGAAGATATCCCCCAGCAGGTAAATGGCTTGCGCATCTTCCTTGACAAAGTCGAGCCAACGGCACAGTTTCCGCTCCGTTTCAACGGAATCGACGTGCATTTTTGAACCCAAATGAGCGTCGGAAACGAAATATACTCTTTTGTTCATTCTTACATAAACCCAAGTTCCAGCAAAGCTTCTTCACTCATCATCGATTTATCCCAGGGCGGATCAAACGTAAGGTTTAGATCAACACTGTTCACTTCGGGTATGGACTCTATTTTCATCTGTACATCCATCAGGATAAAGTCGGCAGCGGGACAACTGGGGGAGGTAAAGGTCATTTCAATGGTTACGTTGTTGGCATCGTCAATGTCCACGTCGTAAATCAATCCCAGGTCGTAGATATTTACCGGAATTTCAGGGTCGTACACCGTGCGGAGCAAAACCACTATTTTATCTTGCAGTTTCTGTAATTCGTCGTTCATTTTTTTTATTTTTTCAAGTGCGTTGAACTGTTTATTAAAATTGTAGATTGATCTACCTTGAATAAGATTGAACGAGATTGAGAAGCGGGTTTCCATTAGTCAGTCTTATTCAATCTTCTTATATCATGCCATTGTCGGCAAAACTGTAATACGTTTCACCACACACGATTATATGATCAAGTAAGGAAATGTCCATCCATTGGGCGGCCTCTTTCAGTTTTTTTGAGATCGCGGTGTCTTGTGCGCTCGGAGTGCAGTTTCCCGACGGGTGATTATGCCCCAGCACGATACTGCTTGCATAATGATTGATCGCTTCGCGGAGGATTAAACGGATGTCCACTACCGTGCCCGATATACCGCCGCGGCTGACCTGCAGGGTGGAAACCACCTTGTTGGACCGGTCGAGCAGCAATGCCCACGTCTCTTCGTGATTTAAGTCCGCCAGAACAGGATAAAAAACGGCATGAGCATCACCCGAAGAGGTTATTTTTTTTCTTTCAACCGTTTCTTCCGATTTTCTTCTTCTGCCTAACTCCAGAGCAGCAATTATAGTGATTGCTTTTGCCGGTCCGATACCGCGAAAATTACTGACCAGATCGTTAACGCTGAAACGGCCCAATTTGTTGAGGTTATTACCGGCTTTCTGCAGAATTCTTTTACAAAGCTCCACCGCGCTCTCCTTGTCGTTCCCTGAACCGATGAGAATGGCCAGCAACTCGGAATCCGATAATGCCGAAACTCCTTTCAACAACATCTTCTCCCGCGGACGATCCTCTTCTGCCCACTCTTTTATGCTGATTTTTTTCATCCTTTCAATTCCCCGTCAATCACAAAGATAGCACAAAAAAAAGACACCGTGAAATGCGGTGCCTTTCTTCTTGTACATGAATTTCTCCAACAGTGGGGTGTTACTCTTTCACACGTTCAACGTATGTGCCCGTGCGCGTGTCTACCTTTATTTTTTCACCTTCGTTGATAAACAACGGAACACGAACTTCCGCTCCGGTTTCAACGGTGGCCGGTTTCAATGTGTTGGTAGCCGTATCACCCCGGATACCGGGCTCGGTATACGTGACTTGCAGCACTACGTGTGCAGGCATTTCCGCAGTTAGGATGGTTCCGCTTTCGGCGTGGATCTGAACTTCCACCAGGTCGCCCTCTTTCAGGAACTGCACACCCTCAATCTGTTCGGCAGGGATGGGTATCTGTTCGAAAGTTTCGGTGTTCATGAAGTTATATCCCATATCGTCCTGATAGAGGTATTGGAACGGACGGCGTTCGATGCGAACCTCATCCACCCTTACTCCCGAGTTGAACGTTTTTTCGAGAACACGTCCCGTTGTTACGTTTTTAAGTTTTGTACGTACGAAAGCTGCACCTTTTCCGGGTTTCACGTGAAGGAATTCCACAATGAAATAATACTGTCCTTCCAAATCGATGCACATTCCGTTTCTGAAATCAGCTGTTGTTGCCATAAATTGTATTTGTCCGAGTTATATTTGGATTAGGCCGCAAAAGTAATGGTTTTATTCCAGAACGGCAAATAAATTAACGGGTTGAGTGCGTTTTTGATCCATTAGTGAACAAAGGCATTTGACGCGTCAAGAATAATCTTAATCAGGAAAAAGAGCGTCAGTACATACATGGTGATGCTTACGTCTTTTACTTTTCCCGACAAGAGTTTGACAAGGGTGAAACTCAACATTCCGAAAATAATTCCGTTGGCAATGCTGTATGTGAACGGCATAAATATGATGGTGACGAATGCCGGAAGTCCCTCGCTTATTTCGTTGAAATCGATATCAGCAACCGAGCTCATCATGAATAATCCGATGATGATCAGCGCCGGAGCAGTTGCTGCAGCCGGCACCATTAAAAATATCGGAGCAAAGAAAAGGGCCAATACAAACATCAGGGTTGTGCTCACACTGGTAAGCCCTGTCCGGCCACCCGCTGCGACCCCCGAAGCACTTTCCACGTATGAGGTATTCGGGCTTGTGCCCAAGACAGCCCCCACGAATGTTCCCAATGCGTCGGCAAACAATGCTTTCTGTAATTGAGGAAAACTGCCGTCTTTTTCCGATTTTCCGATTTTTGAGATGACACCAATCAGTGTGCCCATAGCATCAAAGATATTGACCATCAAGAAAGTAAACACGACGATCAGCATGTCGAAAGTTAGGATACTGCTCCATTCGAATTTAAAAAAGATAGGCTCGATGCTGGGTGGAAGGGTAATCCAGCTGCTCTGAGGTAACTGGATCATTCCCAAAAATCCGGCAAACAGGGTAGAAACAATAATTCCGATCAGGATGGCTCCGTGTACTTTCTTAACCAGAAGCACTGCAATAACCACCAGTCCGATCACAGCAATCCAAACATTGGGATCTGCCATGTTTCCGAGCTGAACGAGCGTAAACTGGTTTGGTGTTACAATCCCCGCGCTTTTTAATCCTATTAGCGTGATAAACAATCCAATACCAATAGGGATCGCATTTTTGAGCGCCACAGGGATATTGTCTACAATAATCTTTCGAATATTGAAAATGGTCAGCAGCATGAAACAGAAACCCGAAAGTAAAACGCCTGTCAAAGCAAATTGCCAGGAGTGTCCCATCGCAATAACTACGCTGAAAGCAAAAAAGTTGTTCAACCCCATTCCCGGTGCCTGAGCTATAGGCACATTGGCAATAAGTGCCATGAAAAGGGTTCCAGCAATAGCCGCAACGGCAGTCGTCGTGAATAGCGCTCCTTTATCCATGCCTGTCTCACCCAAAATTTGCGGGTTCACAGCCAAAATATAGGACATGGTCAAAAAAGTGATGATACCGGCCAAAATCTCTGTGCGGATATTGGTGTTGTTCTCTTTAAGTTTGAATAGTTTTTCTAACATGATTGTTCGGTTGTATTTCAGTTGATATTCACCGTCACGACGAAACAACGTTCGTCCTTAGGCAATTATGCGAGTGTAACGATTAGAAGTTCCACTTGGTTGCGAGGGTAGGAACAGCGTAGAATTTGCTTTCGGCAAAAGCATTAACAAAATTATAACTCAGCTCTATTTCGCTGCCGATAGCAAAATTCGGTGTAAAGTTATACCATACCTGGGGCTCGCTTAAAAGAATCAATTTCTTGCCGCCTTCTCCGGTAGCCCGGTTCTTGTTTTCAGTCCACAAATCCAAAAAACCGCCCAGCGATACTTTGCTGTTTGGGAATGCAGAGTTCCAGGTCAAGGTCCACTGCACGTCGTGGCTTAACTCGGTGAAAGCGTTCAGCTTATAGGCAAGGTACGTTCCCATGAAGAAATTGCCGAGCTTAAACGGATACTGAGCACCGGCAAGGTAAGAGCTGGGAATTGAAAAACCGGTTCCCAAACCGCCGTTATATTCCAAATGGGGCATTAATGCGAAATCCTTGATTTTGAATGCCCGTGCAATTTCGGCATAGACCAATCCGATGTTTCGTTTGTCTCCGTTAAAATCGAAATCTACGAACATGAATGTTGAACCCCAGGCATCGGGTTTAAACATTTCGAAAGTCGCAGTAAGGTAGTTCTTGGCTGCCACATCATCACCATAAAATGCATGGCGCGGGTCGAAGTGCAATTGTAGGTTTTGCGCGTTCAGCGAGGCAAATGCCACCAATGATAAGGTAAACAGAAATAATTTTCGCAACATAAATAATTAAAATTTAAAGATTATTGAAAAGAAATGGCGAAAATAATAAAAAAATGTAAACCAATTAAGTGTTAATACTACTTTTTTATCTTTTGTTTGATATCTTCTTCAGTTAATGGATAAATTTGTATTTTTGCTCTTCAATTCAAACTCAAGCTTAACTATTATGCAGGAAAATATTTCGCAACCCCTGATCATTTACAATACGCTCAGTCGCACAAAGGAACTTTTCGAGCCCATAAAACCACCTTTTGTGGGAATGTATGTTTGCGGACCTACGGTGTACAGCGACGTGCATTTGGGGAACTGCCGTACATTTATTTCTTTCGACCTTATTTACAGATACTTGATTCATATCGGGTACAAGGTGAGGTACGTGAGGAACATCACGGACGCGGGACATCTGGAAGGCGATAACGATGAGGGTGAAGATAAGTTTGCTAAAAAAGCGAAATTGGAACAACTGGAGCCGATGGAGATTGTACAGAAATACACCCTCGGTTTCCACGAGATATTGCGTATTTTCAATACGCTGCCTCCCAGCATCGAGCCCACGGCAACCGGACATATCGTGGAGCAAATAGAGATGATAAAAGAGATCCTTGCTGCCGGATATGCTTACGAAACAGCGGGAACGGTTTATTTCGATGTGGAGAAATACAGCCGTAAATATTCTTACGGGATACTCACAAACCGCAAACTGGAGGATCTGCTCGAAGGAACGCGCGAACTAAGCGGGCAAGACGAAAAGAAAGGACGGTTGGATTTTGCGCTCTGGATCAAGGCAAAACCCGAGACGTTGATGAAGTGGCCATCGCCGTGGGGTTGGGGATTTCCTGGCTGGCACATAGAGTGTTCTGCCATGGGCACCAAGTATTTGGGGACAACCTTTGACATCCACGGGGGAGGGATGGATTTGCAGGCAACGCACCATACCAATGAAATTGCCCAATCTCAGGCTTGTCATCACACGGAGCCGGTAAAATACTGGGTGCATACCAATATGCTTACGGTTAACGGCGCCCGAATGTCGAAAACAACCGGGAACGGATTTTTGCCTAAAGAATTGTTTACGGGCGACCACCCCTTATTGGACAGGGGGTATTCGCCGATGACCGTACGCTTTTTTATGGCGCAGTCGCACTATCGCAGTACGCTCGATTTTTCTAATGAAGCGTTGCAGGCTGCAGAAAAAGGCTACAAAAAACTGATGGAAAGCGTCAAAAGAATATCAAAGATTGAGCCTGCAGCCCGCTCATCGGTGAATATAGATGAACTTCGCGCAAGTTGTTATTCAGCCATGAACGACGATTTCAACAGCCCTGTACTTATCGCGCAGCTGTTTGAGGCTGTCAGGGTCATCAATTCGGCAGTAGATAAAACGGAAACCCTCACGAGGGACGACATCGACAAGTTGAATGATTTGATGCAAACCTTTGTCTTTGATGTTCTTGGATTGACGGACGAAAGTGAAGCGAACGCCGGAGGCGATGTAATCAATGGCTTGATGGATCTGATACTTGATATTCGCAAATCGGCCCGTGAAAACAAGGATTGGGCTACTTCCGATAAGATTCGCGATCAATTGAAAGCCGCAGGTGTGGAAATAAAAGATACGAAGGACGGCGTGGAATGGCGGATTTGAGGCTTGGCTTTTGACTGATCGAAAATCTAAAAGAATATGCAAATCGTTATGTCTCCCGCCAAGCGGATGAATTTTAATGCGCAGGAAGAAAATATAAAAACAACCCCTCCGGTCTTCTCCCGAAAAACCGGAGAAGTGTTGGAAGTGTGCAGAAAACTTTCGGAAACCGATATCGCTGAGAAAATGAAAGTGAATCGCGAAATCGCTCAGCAAGTGTACGGATATTTTCAATCGTTCAACTCCAGGACAATTCCGCTTCGAGCAGCTGCACTGGCTTATGACTGTATTGCTTACAAAGGGTTGAACGCACATGATTTCAATAAGGAAGAGGTCCTGTTTGCTCAGGAACACCTGAACATCCTCTCCGGACTTTACGGCGCTCTTAAGCCTTTCGACCGGATAAAGCCTTACCGGCTGGAATTTGCCCGGAAAATCCGGCCCAGCGGATATAAGGACCTTTACGATTTTTGGCAGCAAGAGGTAAACCACTACCTTACCGGAAGATTGGCAAGAGAGGAGAAGGTGATCATCAACGTGGCCTCCAAAGAATATTCGGGCGTTTTATCCAAAAAGCTTTTGCCTGAAAATACGCGGATCGTTGAGGTAATCTTCCTTCAGCAGGAGGGCAATAAATTTAAGCAAATAGTGGTTCACAGTAAAAAGGCCCGTGGACTGATGGCCCGGTTCATCATCAAAAACCGGTTAAATGTTGCCGAGGACGTAAAAGCTTTCGATTACGAGGACTATTTCTACTATCCGCAGCTTTCCTCTGAAAACAAATGGGTGTTTGTCCGGTAAAAAATTAACGGCATGAAAGAAAAAAGGTCAACGTTCGGATCAAAATTGGGTATGGTGTCAGCGGCAGCGGGTTCCGCCGTCGGATTGGGAAATATTTGGCGTTTCCCGAGTGAAACAGCCGATGGAGGCGGTGCCATTTTTATCATCGTCTACATAGCGTGCATCCTGTTTTTCGGGATTCCGCTGATGGTGGCAGAGTTTTTAATCGGACGTTCATCAAGAGCCAATGCTGCAGGCGCTTTTCACAAACTGGCGCCGGACACCCCGTGGAAATGGGTGGGCCGGCTTGGTGTGCTCACCGGATTTGTCATTCTGGGGTTCTATATGGTGGTCTGTGGCTGGACAGTGGATTATTTCATCCAATCCATTACGGGAAGCTTGAAAGAGGTGAATGATTTTTCAACCAACTTCAACACGTTGCTTGCCAACCGTCCCAAACAGATCGGTTTGATGGCCTTTTTTGTGCTCCTCACGGCGTATTTTATTTTTGCCGGGGTGCAAAAGGGGATTGAACGGTCGGCAAAGATCATGATGCCGGTTTTGTTTCTGTTGCTGATTGTTCTTGTTGTCAGGGCACTTTCGCTCGAAGGGGCAAGGGGGGGCATCGATTTTCTCTTTAAGCCGGATTTCCAGGAGGTAAAATCCACTGTTTTTCTCGATGCCATGGGACAGGCATTTTTCTCCCTTTCTCTGGGAATGGGATGTATGATGACCTATGCTTCCTATTTTAAGGACAATACGAATCTAACAGCTACTGCTGTCCAAGTTTCGGTTCTCGATACCCTGGTGGCGCTTCTTGCCGGAATGGTCATTTTCCCCTCGGCTTTTGCGTTGACCACAAATCCCGATACCATCGTTTCGGAACTGGTGGCAGGCGGTCCCGGATTACTCTTTATTACCGTTCCCGGGCTTTTCAATCAAATGGAAGGATCGATGGTCTGGTCGGCCATGTTTTTCCTCCTCTTGGCGATTGCCGCGCTTACCTCCACCATTTCGCTCATGGAAGTCGTTACGATTTATATCGAGGAAGAGTACCAGGTGAGCCGGAAAAAAGGCTTGCTTTTTGTGGTCATCGGGGTGTTGGTGCTGGGAGCCCTTTCTGCCCTTTCCCCGCAGTTCTTTAATATATTGGATATGGCTTCGGCAAAAATAATGCTTCCCGTGGGTGGATTGTTTATTTCACTTTTTGCAGGATGGTACCTCGACAAGAAAATTGTTCAGGTGGAACTGACCAACGATGGAAAAATAAAATTCAGCATCTCTTTCCTGAAAGTATACAGTTTTATCCTTAAATTCCTGGCGCCAATTGCCATCTTGTTGATATTTTTATACGGATTAATCGGATAGAAATGAAGCGGACAGCTGTCCTTTATCTTCTTGTTTTAAATGCATTCTGTTTCTCTGCACGGGACCGGACCCTTTTTCAACGGGGTGATGCCGGATATGCCTGTTTTAGAATTCCGGCAGTGGTCTTTACGCAGCAGGAATCGATCCTGGTGTTTGCCGAAGCCCGGAAGAACGGTTGTTCCGACACGGGCAATATCGACCTGGTGATGCGGCGTTCGACCGATGGAGGAAAAACATGGAGTCCGATAATGGTTGTGCACGACAACGGCGATAACGTTTGTGGAAACTCCGTTCCTGTTCTGGACCGGACAACCGGCAGGACTGTGGTGGTTTATCGTGGCAACCCAACGTATTGGTTTATGATGGACCCTCTGCATACTCGGACATGACGGTTTTTCATAACGGAGATGTTGGAATCGTTTACGAAAACGGGTTGGAGAGCGCTAACGAAAAGATCACTTTTCTGAGAATGAAAAGAAAACAGTTTAAATAATCCTAAAGACAACCCATTGCTTTGGGACTCCGTAATTTATTATTATTTTTGCATCAAAATAGCGGCACAGCATGCAATATAAAATATATCCACCCGGAGAATTAAAAGCAACCATCGAACTTCCGGCATCCAAAAGCATTAGCAACAGGGTTCTCATCCTGAATGCGCTTAGCTTGAATACAAATCCGGTGGAGAATCTTTCGGATTGCGAGGATACACAGGTTATTATCGATGCTTTTAACTCCAATTCAAATGTGTTTAACGTGAAGGGTGCAGGAACAGCTATGCGGTTTCTGACGGCTTTCTTGGCCGGAATGGACGGAGAGTGGATTGTTCAGGGCTCAAAACGAATGCACGAACGTCCCATTTATCCGTTGGTGGATACATTGAAGGCGATAGGAGCAGATATCGAATACTTGAAAAATGAAGGTTGTCCTCCGTTGAAAATTCGGGGAAAAAGGTTACAGGGTGGGGAGGTTTATGTCTCCGGTAGCGTCAGCTCGCAGTTTATTTCTGCGCTAATGATGGTGGCTCCCACTATGGAGAATGGATTGATCATCAATATCCGGGACGAAATTATATCGAAGCCTTATATCAGTCTGACCGCTAAACTGATGGAAGAGTACGGCATTCACCTTAAATGGGAGGGGAACAGAATAAAGATCAAGCCGCAGTCCTATAAACCCGTTAGCTTTAAGGTAGAGTCGGATTGGTCGGCCGCCTCTTACTGGTACGAAATGGTAGCGCTTTGCCCTGGTGCCGAGATTACCCTGCTCGGATTGAAAGAAAACAGCTATCAGGGCGATGCGAACCTGGTAAGCCTTTTTAAGGATCTGGGCGTTTCAACGGAGTTTGTTTCAAACGGAGTTGTTATCCGAAAAGCAGGAAAGCCCAACAAAAAGTTTTTCCATAATTTTATCTACGAACCGGACTTGGCGCAAACTTTTGCTGCAACCTGTTGTTTTCTGCATGTGCCGTTTATTTTTTCGGGCGTTCAAAGCCTGCGTATCAAAGAAACGGATCGTATTGAAGCGTTGAAAACGGAGTTGAAAAAACTGGGATTCGTTTTGCGTGAGACCGACAGTGAGATGCTGGAATGGGATGGTGAACGCTGCTTTGTAGAAGTGAATGCAGCCTTGGATACGTACGACGATCACCGGATGGCGATGTCGTTGTCGCCGGCAGCTATTCCGTTTAAGTCGGTAACAATGAATGATCCGCAAGTTGTCAGCAAGTCGTACCCGAACTTCTGGGACGACCTCAGAAAAGCGGGGTTTAGTATTGAAGAGGTTTGACATACCGATTGACTGATGACTCTATGCTTTTTTGTCTGTCTGTTTTGGTTATAAAATTCTTTAATCTTTAAAAATGACAAGTTTATATATATTACTCGGAATTATCGTGTTCTTTCTCGTGGCGTTGTATGTTTCCAATACAATACAACGCAAAAAGGGGAACACAAAGGAACGTAAAACGCGTCTCCCTTCGATCGACGTAAGGACAAAACAGGAAAAAGAAAGCGGTTGCTGCGGTATGCATGAGGTTTGCGAGAAAGACAGCCTTATCGCTGCTTTCCGGGAGGAACCCGAATATTTTGATGATGAAGAGCTCGACCGTTTTCATTTTCGGGAATCCGGTAGTTATTCCGACAAGGAGGTGGAGGAGTTTCGCGAAGTATTCTACACTATTATGGATGAAGAGAAGCCGCGATGGGTACGCAGCCTGCAGCTCCGCGGGATCGCTGTCCCTGATCAGATAAAAGACGAAATTGTACTTGTTGTCAGCGATTTACGCGAAGCAAAAATGCATGCTTGATCCCACCCATGGATATCATTGAATTACTGGATTATGCTTTTTTTCGGAATGCATTGCTGGGAAGTTTTTTTGCAAGCATTGCGTGTGGTATTATAGGCACCTATGTGGTTACGCGCCGGTTGGTTTTTATCAGCGGGGGAATCACGCATGCTTCGTTTGGCGGACTGGGTATAGGTTTTTATTTCGGACTGAATCCCATCTTTTCGGCGATGATCTTCTCGGTGTTTTCTGCATTCGGTATTCAATGGTTATCGCGAAAACAAGGTGTTCGGGAAGATTCTGCCATCGCTGTTTTCTGGTCGTTGGGAATGGCGGTAGGAATTATGCTTACATTTCTCACGCCGGGATATGCTCCCAACTTATCTGAATATCTTTTTGGAAATATCCTCACTATTACCCGAACAGATATTGTTTCTCTCGCCATACTTACCTCTGTCCTTTTTCTGTTTTTCGCAGTCAATTACCATGCCATTGTATCGGTATCGTTCGATACGCAATTTGCCCAGACCCGGAGGGTTAATACCCGGTTTATAGAATACGCGATGATGCTTTTTGTTGCCGTCACCATTGTCCTAAGCATTCGGTTGGTCGGTATCGTGCTGTTGATGTCACTCATTACCGTTCCCCAGATGACAGCCAATCTTTTTACCGTAAATTATTCCCGGATCATTTACCTTTCCGTAGGAGTCAGTTTTGTTGCCTGCGTTGTAGGATTGTTATTGTCATA
The DNA here is from genome assembly GCA_022840285.1 of Porphyromonadaceae bacterium. Taxonomy (GTDB): domain Bacteria; phylum Bacteroidota; class Bacteroidia; order Bacteroidales; family Dysgonomonadaceae; genus Petrimonas. Next base: position 57,020 of record JALHIE010000008.1, on the reverse strand, counting down.
TTACCTGAATGTGCCGTCGGGAGCGTTTATCATTTTCGTTTTGATCGTGATGTTTTTTGCGGGAAAAATAGTGAAAATATGGAATCCCGGTTCAAGTAAGCAATCTTCAGCTTAAAAACAAACAATTTTATTTTTTTTTGGGTATTTCTTTTGTCTAAACCATTTATTTTTTATAATATGACTTTAAAAAACTTATTGCTAGCTCAACTATTCTTGCATTTATTTTGTATAATCATCGATGTGTAATTTTTTCTGTGTGCCAACCGAATAATGTACATGTTAATTTTACTGTGGAATTCGAACAAGCGTGTACTTCGATAATAATGATTGGCCTTCTGTACACAATCGCTTCTTATGGATTTGCTTTTAATCGAAAGGGGTTGCTTTTCAAAAAATGACAATATATGGGCTGTCGTATAATGATTTTATGCAGTATCCGCGTATTTAATAGAATAGATGTTTAGTTGTTAGGGATACTTTTCAATGGATAAATGGAAAAATTCTTAGTAGAGTTGTTAAATCTAATTGCGATAGGAGCAATTTTATGTTTTCCTCTTTTTAAAACAAAAGGAAAGGGTATACTTGCCGTTAGTGTGATAACAATACAGGTGATTATTGCATCTGTGGTAGCAATTTCTGTATTTAACAATGGATTGATTGAATTTTATTATCGCGGTTCATGGGTTACGGGAGAGATACCGGTAAGGATTGATTATTTATCGGCTTGGTTTGTGCTGATAATCAGTTTTACTTTCGCAACAGGAGCCTGGTATGGTATCAGGTACATGATGGCTTATAAGAGTCAGTCAGGTAATTTAGCCTCTCATGCTGCTGCTTACTTGCTGGCATATACTGCATTGGTTGATATCTGCCTGGTTCAGAACGGCCTTGTGTTTCTTATTTTGTGGGAGGTTATGGCGCTGAGTTCTTTCGTTCTGGTAATTTTTGAACATTATAAGATCAGGACCTTGAAGGCTGGAATTAATTTCCTGATACAATCACATGTTTCTATTTTGTTTCTAACCATTGCCATTATGATGGTAAAGGTTAATACAGGTACTTTTGATTTCGCTGCTATCTCTTCTTCAACCTATACCCAACCGGCTGCTATTGCTGTTGGATTATTTATTTTTTTCTTTTGTGGATTTGCTATCAAAGCGGGGTTTGTGCCGTTTCACACCTGGTTGCCCCTAGCACATCCGGCTGCTCCTGCACATGTTTCAGGTGTAATGTCGGGAGTAATTATCAAGATTGGTATATACGGGATACTGAGGATGGTATTGTTAATAAAATGTGACATGGTTTTTATAGGCTATTTTATTTTGTTCATCTCAGTCATAACAGGTGTATATGGAGTGATGTTAGCTATAGTGCAGCATAACTTGAAACGGTTGCTGGCCTATCACAGTATTGAGAATATCGGGATTATTGGTATGGGTATAGGGTTGGGTTGCCTGGGTATTGGATACAATAATCCGCTATTAGTAGCCAGTGGGTTCGGAGGTGGGTTATTGCATGTACTCAATCATTCGTTATTTAAGTCCTTGTTGTTTTACGTTTCAGGTAATGTATACCAGGCGACTCACAATCTGGAAATAGATACCTTGGGTGGGCTTATCCGAAAGATGCCGCACTCTGGATATTTATTTTTAATTGCTTCATTGGCAATATGTGGATTACCCCCTTTTAATGGATTTGTATCCGAGTTTTTTATTTATAATGGCCTGTTCAATGGGTTGATATCCAATAATTTTTTGTTTATACTTTTTATACTTTTTGCGATTTTGGGGTTGGTGTTGATCGGTGGCTTGGCATTGATTTGCTTTACAAAAGCATTTGGAGTAGTGTTCCTTGGCAATCCGCGTTCATCAAAGCCTTTAGCTCCGGTTAATGAAAGTCTCATTAAAGCCGCACCGCTATATCTTATTGCCTTGTTTATACTTATTATTGGCGTATTTCCTGTTTTGTTTGGACCCATGCTTATTAAAACAGTGTACTTATTCCTCCCGGAGTCAGGAACTCAGGCGACACTTCAATTAAACAATACGTTACAGAGCCTGACCGCGATAGGATGGTACTCGTTAGGTTTTATCGGGTTAACCGCGTTGCTTTATTTTGTACGGAAACTGCTTACTGCAAAACGCAGTAAGGCTTCTGATGTTACCTGGGGGTGTGGTTATACCGGAAGTGCTGAAAAAACACAGTACACCGCTTCTTCATTTGTCAGAACCTATCGTAAACTCGCAGAGCCTGTTTTGATGATTAAAAGAAAGAAGAACGAAGCTGCCGGGTTGTATCCGGACAGAATAAGCCAGGCAACACACCCATATGATAAAATAGAATATTGGTTAATTGATAAACCGTTGTTGTTTATAAGGAGTTTCCTGAAACGTTTTACATTTCTGCAAAACGGCCATATTCAGGCATATATTTTATACGGCTTTGTTTTTGTAGGACTCACAATCTTGTTACCTGTGATCGTAGAAAAGATCATTGAACTGGTAAATTTCTTAAATCAATTATAGGATGGTAAGTGTCATTTTAATCATATTCGCCAGTATCTTTTTTGTTGGGATAGTAACCCGAACAAAGAGCATAGCTTCAGGACGCAAGGGCCCGGGTATTATGCAGAATATGAAAGATATAATTAGACTATTGAAAAAGGGAAGTGTCTATAGCAAAACAACCAGCTTTATATTTCAGATCGCTCCAACTGTTTACTTGGCCTCTGTATTGATGGCTATATTAATGCTGCCGCATGGTGTTCATCCGGGTGTTATTTCTTTTAGCGGTGACTTTGTGATGTTCGCTTATCTGTTGGCGTTAGGTAAATTTCTGATCATAGTTTCGGCTCTTGATACGGGAAGTAGCTTTGAAGGAATGGGGGCAAGCCGTGAAGCACTGTTCGCCATGCTTGCGGAGCCTGCGTTCTTTATATTAATGGGTTCTTTTGCTTTATTTACAGGCCATACATCATTCAGTAGCATCTTTAATGCACTTGATTTTGGTTCATATATCTCTTATATGTTAGGGGGATTGGCCACATTTGTGCTGGTAATGATTGCTATGATTGAAAATAGCAGAATGCCTTTTGATGACCCTAAGACTCACCTGGAGCTGACGATGATACATGAGGTGATGGTGCTTGATAATAGCGGATTTGACCTGGGCGTAATTACTTTTACTACTAATTTAAAATTTGCTATGTATGGTGCCATTATCTCAAATTTCTTTATTGGAGCCTTGCCATTGATTCTTTCTATTCCATTATTTATGCTGATTCAGTTTTGTTTCGCCGTGACAGTGGGTGTTATTGAATCTTTTATTGCACGATATAGGATGAGCCATAATCCTGAATTTATTTTTATACTGACCTCATTATCCTTATTGATATTTTTCGGGGTATTGCTGATCCTTGGTAAATTTATGTAAACCGATTGATTATGACAGATATATTATTAATTGCATTGGCCATGACACTGCTCTACATGAGTATTGCTGATCGGTTACAGACCTATCTGTATATACTGGTTTTGCAGGGTTTGATCCTTTTTGGAACTACTTACCTGACTCTTACCGATGTAAGTACCTTAAACCTTCTGTTGGTTCTGCTTGAAACCATTGTTTTTAAAGCCATTGCCGTACCCTGGTTTATGAATTACCTGATTAAGCGTAATAAAATTACCCGCGTAACAGAACCCTATCTTCCTAATTTTGTGTCATTAATTATTGTTACGCTGATTATTGTATCAACAATTATTCTCTCGGGTTCAATAGAGGATAAGAATCTTGATAAAACATTCTTTGTTGTGGCATTGTCAACCCTATTCACGGGTCTGTATTTAGTTGTCTCCAGGAAAAAGATTATCTCACATGTTGTAGGATACCTTGTTATTGAAAACGGGGTTTTTGTTCTTTCTCTGGCTATTGGAAATGAGATGCCTATGTTGCTAAATCTTGGAATTATGCTTGATATTTTTGCAAGTGTGCTTATACTGGGAGTTTTCTTCAATAAAATTGGAGACGTAATCCGTGATCCGGATGTAAACCTGTTGACTAACTTAAAAGATTAAAAACAATGACAGGTATTTTTTTATCCGGAGCTGTATTGGTAAGTATCGGTTTAATCCTTAACAGGAATGCAGTAGTCAATTATTTATTGGTTGTTGGTTATCTGACATTACTTATAACGACAACAGTCTACGAGTATATTAATCAGGGAATAACCCAATTGGTTTATTTTACTTCTGATTCGTTGGGTCTATTAATGCTGATAGCTATGACTATTGTCAGCATCCCGGCTTTTTATTATGGATATCGTTTTATAGCAACCCGTAATGATGCTCCTCATGCAAGAGGGCTATTCTTTGCTGCCATGGTGATGCTGATTACATCATGTTGCATGGCATATCTATCAAACCACATTGCTGTTACCTGGATATTTGTGGAAATTACTACGCTGAGCGCTTCGGTGCTGATTTATCATAACCGGAGTATGCGTGCGCTTGAGGGAGTATGGAAATATGTATTCCTTTGCGCCATCAGTATCACATTTATCTATATTGGTATTTTGTTTTTGAGTTTGTCCCTCAAATCGGCAGGTGTTGGGGAGATGTCATTTAAAGTACTGTATGAGAATCATCACAACCTGAATGTGTTCTGGCTTAAGCTTGCATTCCTCTTTATCTTCACGGGATTTACAGCAAAGATGGGGCTTGTGCCTATGTACACGGCAGGCATTGATGCAAAAGACAAAGCTCCGGCGCCTGCAGGGGCTTTGTTGGCAAGTGTATTGATGAATGTTGGCTTTGTTGGCATATATCGCGTTTATGCTATAGTAGCCCATACCCCGTTGAAAGGATGGGCAAATTCTGTTATCATTATTGTAGGCTTGCTTTCGGTTTTTGTGGCAGCTGTTTACATGACCCGAATAAAAAATATAAAGCGTTTATTTGCTTATTCCGGTATTGAACACATGGGATTGGTTGTGCTGGGACTGGCAGCAGGAGGGGTAGGCGTGTACGCTGCCATTTTACATATTATATTGCATACTTTTATTAAACCTACACTGTTTTTTCAGTTTAACCAGATATACACCATTTACCAAAGCAAGAGTGTTTATGATTTGGGAAATTATTTCAGGTATTATAAAACCGGAGCATTTGTAGTACTTTTAGGATTCCTTTCCGCTACTGCAATGCCTCCGTCAGCGCTGTTTGTTAGCGAATTCATGATTTTTCAGTCACTGTTTCAATCGCATTATGTGGTTTTATTGGTTGTTATACTGCTACTCCTTACATTGATAATCTGGGGTTTTGGTGTAAATATATTTAAACTTTTATTTACTCCTGCTGGACAAATTAACGAGGACAAGTTGCCTTACATCAGCCCATGGGAGTCTTTACCGCAGTTTGTTTTGTTAGCGCTGTCGGTTTATCTGGCCTATAATCCTCCGGCAGAATTTGTTGCTTTAATTCAGGAATCGGTAAAACTAGTACAGTAAATGAACAGATAGCTGAATATAAAATTATGAAATATATTTCCATATCCAACAATCAGGCTATTAGCCTTGATTCTATTCCGGAACTTCCTTATGGGGAGTTCTTGGAAAGCAATGTCGGTATGTTGACTGGTTCTCCTGAAAGACATTGCGTGAATTATTTTGGTTTCTGGACGGAAGCTTATTCATCTGGAGAGCCCGTTGAAGATCTGTATGATGAAAATAAAAACAGAAAAGAATACGGCGAAAATGTTAAGCTGATATGTTGTATCGCTGACGACAAGACACATCAGATTTATGTGTCATCAGCTACGGTTGATCCTGAAGTTGTTTATGAGTCGTTCACGGCCAGAAATCATAACTTCGAGAAGTATGAGAGGGAGATGCATGAAATCTTCCGGATTCAATACAACAATCATCCGTGGCTCAAACCGGTCAGGTATTCACACGATAGAGCAGATAAGGCTGAAACAATTGAGAACTACCCCTTCTTTGGCGCAGACAGCCATGAGCTTCATGAGGTAGGGGTCGGGCCGATACATGCGGGTATCATTGAACCCGGGCATTTTCGCTTTATATGCAACGGTGAACAGATTATGCATCTTGAAATCCAGCTTGGATACCAGCACAGGGGGATAGAACAACTGTTCCTGCAAAAAAAGAAATTGGCTGAACTGACCACCCTGGCAGAGAATATTGCCGGTGATACCACAGTCGGCCACACTGTTGCGTTTGTGAATTTATGGGAGAGTTTGTGTGGTTATAAACCCGGCCGCTCGCTTCATTTCTCGAGAACGCTCGCATTGGAATTGGAGCGGATTGCTATTCATACCGGTGACATGTCCGCTGTTTGTGCTGATATCGGTTACCAGCTCGGGAACTCCGTATACGGCAGACTGCGCACACCAATTGTTAATTTTCTGCAGGAGTGGGGAGGCAATCGTTTAGCAAAAGGATTGATACGCGCTGGGAGGACAAATTTTCCGTTTTCCGGGAAATTGGGTGCGAGATTAGCTTCAATACTGGATGAATTTGAGCTGGACTTTAATGAGATGACGAGTAAATTCTTTAAACTGCCATCAGCCTTGTCACGTCTCGAGAAAACAGGAGTTGTAACTTATGGACAGGTTCTTGAGATCGGGACTGTGGGCATGGCTGCACGAATGAGTGGTTTGAACAGAGACATCCGTTCCTCGCACCCTTTTAACCTGTTTGGAGAGGAATTTACCCACGAACCGGTAATTAAACATCACGGTGATGTTTATGCCCGTGTCAGGCTCAGAAGAGACGAGATACACCAGTCAATCGGCTATATCAGAAAGATGATAGCTGATATCCCCGAGTTCACAGAGGCAGCCGGTGTTAAGTTGAACCCGCAAAGGAATATGTTCATCCTTTCGCTGGTTGAGGGGTGGCGGGGCGAAATTTGTCACTGTGCCATTACGGATAATGAGGGGCGCCTTGGGCTGTATAAGATTAAGGACCCTTCTTTTCACAACTGGATGGCACTGGCCCAGGCTGTCAGGAATAATGGGATATCGGATTTTCCGATTTGTAATAAGAGCTTCAATTTGTCGTATTGCGGACATGATCTGTAAGATAAACCGGTAAATTATGTTTGAAAATATAAAAATATGGTGGCATCAGGGAAAGCAGTATATTCCCGACGTTACGAATGCTAAATTACCCGGGATATTCAGGGGAAGGCCAGTTATAACAAGATCTGTGGTTGATGAGGCTGCCCTGGTAGAGTTGTGTCCTACCGGAGCGATTACCGGAAATCCGGTTTGTATTGACTTGGGTAAATGTACTTTTTGTGGCGAATGTGCTTTCAGGTTTCCCGAAAAGATATCTTTCACCAGTGACTATAAGCTGTCTGCAAACGTTAGAGAACACTTGGTTGTTAAAGAAGGGAACGATAAGGGTATTGCGGTTGAGCCTGCAAAAGTCAGAAAAGAGGTGCGCTCCTTATTTGGCCGCTCGTTAAAGCTGAGGCAGGTGTCTGCGGGGGGTGACAATAGTTGTGAGTTGGAGTTGAATGCGTGCAATAATGTGCAGTTTGATATGAGCCGGTTTGGTATTGACTTTGTTGCATCACCCCGTCATGCCGACGGAGTGGTGATTACCGGGCCAATTACTGCAAACATGGCCGGGCCACTGGAAATTTGTTATAACGCTGTTCCTGACCCAAAGATCATTATTCTTGTGGGTACTGATGCCATTAGTGGAGGGATTTTTGCCGGTAGCCCGGCTCTTGACAGGGAATTTTTGACAAAATATCCTGTCGATCTTTACGTGCCCGGCAATCCAGCCCATCCGCTGACGTTTATTAACGGTGTCCTGGATATGTTGAAGAAGAATAACTTGACAAACAGAAAATATGATTAATAAACCCATTATTATCGGTATAGGAGAGCTCTTGTGGGACATGCTTCCCACAGGAAAGAAAGTAGGGGGCGCACCCGTAAACTTTGCGTACCACGCTTCCCGCCTGGGTGCGGCAGGTTATGCGGTCAGCGCGGTGGGAAAGGATGCGCTGGGTGATGAAATCATACAGGAAATCGATAAGGTTAATATCAACCCTGTCATTGAAAGGGTTGACTATCCGACAGGAACTGTAGGGGTTGAACTCAACGAGGGTATCCCTGCCTATACGATCAACGAAGGTGTCGCATGGGATTATATTCCTCTCACCGAAGCGATGAAACAATTGGCCAAACGTGCCGACGCCGTGTGTTTCGGGACATTGGCCCAGCGGTCGGAAGTATCTCGCAACACCATACAAGCATTGCTTTCCTGCGTCCCTGTAGATTCTTACCGCATTCTTGATATTAACATCCGCCAGCATTATTATTCGGAGAAGGTCATTACGGATTCGTTGAGAAGTTCTAATGTGTTTAAAATGAACGATGAAGAACTGATTTTATTGAAAAAGTTGTTTAAAAAACAGCCATTTACAGATGAAGAGGTTTGTCATTACACGCCAGAAGGCCTATCATACATAAAGACACCGGTAGTAAACGCGGTAGATACCGTAGGGGCTGGCGATTCGTTTACCGGTACGTTTATATCAACCGTTCTTCATGGGAAATCAGTTGAGGAAGCCCATCAGTCTGCCGTTGACAGAGCTGCCTATGTGTGTTCTCAGGCAGGGGCATGGGTGTAAAATGTTATTCCCTATTCTCCATATGCACGCATATTTAAAACATATTGCAGCAGGAATGTTTATCGTTCTCCTGTGTACCGGATGTTCCACCAAGAAAGTCACATTGATAATTATCAGACATGGTTACCCATGTATCCCAATAGTGCTGATCCCAATGATACTGTGGTTAAGCAACCGGGGGGCCCTTTCGACGGAGTTGTCGAAAAAATGACGACAGCTATCCAGGAGCATTCGATCACGGCAAAACCTCGTCGCGACCCCGTTCAGCCCAACACACAGGAATACCGCGACTGGCTTCGACAAAACGAGTTCAACCCGTTCATCGACCGAGCATGGATCCTGATGGGAAAAGCGCACGTGCAGAACAAAGATTATACCGAAGCGGTTTCCGTGCTGTCTCATACGGGATGTGGTTTCCGAAGCGCAGATCTGGATGATGCGAGCTTATGCCGAAATGGGCTGGTTCTCGGATGCGGAAAGCCTCGCATCCACACTGCAGGTGCGAAAATTACCCCAAAAACTGTACGATAAATTCACCGAGTTTTATGCTTTTCTATTGCTTCGCCAAAAAAAATACCGCGATGCCCTTCCGTTTCTTACCCAAACCGTACGGAACGAAAATAACAGAATTCAAAAAAGACGTCTGCAGTTTCTGGTCGGACAGGTATACTCCTACCTGGGTGAACGTGAAAAAGCGTACAACGCTTTTGAACAAATAAAGAAGTTAAGCACTCCTTACGAAGAAGTATTTAGCGCCCTGATGGCACAGGCACAAGTAGCCAAAGGGGATGGAGAGATCATCGGCGAGTTGCAAAAGATGGCTAAAAGCAGGAAAAACAGTGTTTATCTCGACCGGATTTACGCGGCTATCGGTGCCGTTTATCTAACGCAAAACAATGTCGAAAAAGCCATTGAAAATTACTTGCTTGCAGAAAGGAAAAGCCCGGAAAAGGGCGTTGAAAAAGCGTTGGTGCAAGTGGCACTGGGCGATATTTACTTCGATCGCAAAGAGTTTCTAAAAGCGGAGTCGCGGTATTCCGAAGCGTTGAGTGCATTGCCCCGGAGTAACGGGAATTATTCGCGGGTCGAGCTCAGGGTGGATGTGCTGGGCGAGTTGGTTCCACATATGGTGTCGCTTGCAGAGCAGGACAGCTTGCAGCAATTGGCTGCTTCTACGGATGCGTCTGATAAAATTATCGAAGAAACGCTGTTTCGTATTGGAAATATTGCGAAAGACCGACTGGGGGATTTTGAATTCGCTGTTGAAGCTTACAACCGCCACTTGCCGGAAAGTGTTCGGCGAAAAGAGGTTTATTACCGGCTCTACCTGATTTACCTGAAAGCAGGAAACCGGACGATGTCTCATCGTTTCAGGGACAAAATAGTTTCGGAATTTCCCGGAAGTGAATATGCATCGGCCATGTGTGATCCGGATTACGAACATGTCGTGCGCAACTACGCCCGGGTTCAGGATTCGCTTTACCAACAGACGTATCGGGCATACCGGCAAGGCCAGGTGGAAACGGTTCAGGGAAATTTCAAGCGGGCACAAAAGCTGTTCTTCAACGGACACCTGATGCCGAAATTTATGTTGCTGAACGCTTTGTCGTTGGCACAATCGAGTAATCCGGAACAGTTGAATATTGCTTTAAGCGAGCTCATTCAAAAACATCCCGGCACCGAGGAAACCATGATGGCTCAACAAATCCTGGCGGGTCTTTCGGAAGGGAAAAC
>JALHIE010000008.1:0-46560 GCA_022840285.1 Porphyromonadaceae bacterium | reverse complement strand
CTCCAATTTCCAGATCCGGTCTTTCCACACGGATTATACCTACGTCTCTCCGTACGAGGCGCTTCAGATTAAACCGTTCCGTTCGTTTGAAGAGGCCGGTCGGTACGCAACGATGCTGGCTGCTGATTCCGTTTTCCGGCAAAACCTCACTGCCGGTATTGTTTTGCTGATTATTTCCGATAAAAACATGGAAATTCTTCGGGACGGAGAACCGTTGGAAAACTATATGATTTTCTTCACTAAGGAGCTTGATGATGTCTTTTCTGACTCCATTCCGTTTGTTGTCCCGATAATAGGATCGGGAACGATTGTGGAAACAGAAAAAGCTGTACCTTTGAAACCTGAAAAAACAGGAGGGTCGGACGTTGTCTCGCAGCAACCATTACCCAAAAAATATGAACGGCTGACCGCTGAACAGCGCCGGACAGAATTGGAGAGAAAGGCGGAGGAAGCACTCCGACAAAACGATAACGTTTTATCGAAAAGGGATAGGGAGAGGTTATTGAAAGAGCGTGAACGGTCCCGCAAAGAATGGATGAAACAACGCGATCGGGAACTGAAGCAAAGGGAAAAATCCCGAAAAGAAGTACTGAAACAACTTGAGCGCGAACGCAAGCAAAAAATGAAAGAACAGGAAAGATCGCACAAAGAAAAGTTAAGGGAGCGCGAACGTATCGTGCAACAAAGAAACGAAAAATGAAAATTGTATTCGCCACCAACAACAAGCACAAACTCCATGAGATCCGAAAGATAACCGCTGGCAGCATGGAGATTTTAAGTCTGTCGGAAATCAACTGTCACGAAGAAATCCCTGAGACAGGAGCGACTCTCGAAGAGAATGCATTGATAAAAGCGCAGTTTATAAAGGATAAGTTCGGTTTCGACTGCTTTGCCGATGATACCGGCCTGGAAGTGGATGCGCTGGATGGAGCACCCGGCGTCTATTCGTCCCGGTATGCCGGCGAAGCTTGTGACCCGCTGGATAACATGGATAAAATCTTGCGTGTGATGCAGGGAGAAAGAAACAGGAATGCCCGGTTTAGAACTGTTATTGCCCTGTTGTTGAATGGAGAGAGGCATTTTTTCGAAGGCGCAATAAAAGGCCGGATTATCGAAGAAAAAAGAGGCACTTCCGGATTTGGTTATGATCCGGTTTTTCTCCCCGACGGCTATAACCAAGATCAGCCACCGGGCGATAGCTACCCGCAAACTGGTGGAGTTTCTTTTGTCGAATTAATTAATTATCTTTGAACAACTAACGACTTAAACCGGCAAACATGACAACTATCATTCGCACAGGCATTATCGGATACGGACTATCCGGAAGAGTTTTTCACGCACCGTTTGTTGATGTGGTGGAAGGTTACGAACTCACCAGAATCAGCACACGTAAGCCCGACAGTATCAGCATGATCAACAAGAGGTATCCATCAACGGTTGTTGTTCCTGATGGGCAGGATATTATCGATGATCCCGATATCGATCTGGTTATCGTGACGTCGCCCAATACCGACCACTTTCGTTGGGCAAAATCGGCTTTGCTCGCGGGCAAGCATGTCCTGGTGGAAAAGCCGTTTACCGTAACGGTCACCGAAGCCGACGAATTAATTTCTCGACAGCGGATTGCTGGGCGGAGTGCGCGATTACGAGTCCCATTTCGACCGTTATCGTCCGGAGCCCCGTCCCTACGGCGCCTGGCGGGAAAAACAGCTTCCCGGGTCGGGAATTTTTTACGACCTGGGCGCGCACCTTATCGATCAGGCTCTCTGGTTTTTTGGGATGCCCGAGGCAGTTACTGCCGACATCAGTTCTCAACGCCCCTGGGCAAAAGCCGATGATCATTTTGATGTGAGGTTGCATTATCCTGCTTTTACCGCTACGTTGAAGTCGGGGATGCTTTGTAAAATTCCGGGACCAACGTATATGATTCACGGAACCAACGGCTCGTTCGTGAAACAGGGATTGGATGTGCAGGAAGCAACCCTCGACGGGGGAGCTATCCCCGAAGGGAAAAACTGGGGACGCGAACCGGAGGAGATCTGGGGTGTCGTAAACGCTGAATACAACGGCATTAAAATTCAGGGAAAACTGGAAAGCGAGCACGGTGATTACCGGGAGTATTTCATGAATCTTCGCGATGCTATTTGGGGAAAAGCAGCGATTGCCGTAAAACCCGAAGAGGCCCGCAATGTGATGAAAATTATTGAGTTGTCTTTCCGAAGCAGCGAAGAGAGGCGGACAATAAATGTAAAATAAGAAAAATAACTGGGCTATAATTCACAAAATCATTACATTTGCAGTTCGAAAAGATTTCGAAAGAAAACGATACACAGGCTATGATAAAAATTACATTCCCCGATAATTCGGTTCGGGAATACGAAGAAGGGATTACCGGATTACAAATTGCCCAGAGCATCAGTTCGCGACTGGCTCAGGACGTACTGGCGGCAAGCGTAAACGGTGAAACGTGGGATTTAACCCGACCTATAAACGAGGATGCTGCCATTCAACTGCTGAAGTGGGATGATGCCGAAGGTAAACACGCTTATTGGCATTCGTCGGCACACTTGATGGCGGAAGCGCTGCAGGAACTTTATCCGGGTATAAAATTTGGCATAGGTCCGGCTATCGAGAACGGTTTTTACTACGATGTTGACCCGGGAGAAGGCGTATCCATTAAAGAATCCGATTTCCCTGCCATCGAAAAGAAGATGATGGAACTTATAGCGGCCAGGGAAGAAATCAAACGGAAAAACATATCGAAAGCTGACGCCATCAAGATGTTCTCCGACCGCAATGAGAACTATAAAGTGGAGCTTATCGGCGAACTGGAAGACGGAACCATAACCACATACACCCAGGGTGATTTCACTGATTTATGCCGCGGTCCGCATTTACCCGATACTTCTTACATAAAATCGGTAAAAGTGTTGAGCGTGGCAGGAGCATATTGGCGGGGCGATGAAAAACGTCCGCAATTAACGCGTTTGTACGGTATTGCATTTCCGAAAAAGAAGATGTTGGACGAGTATCTTGAGATGATTGAAGAGGCTAAAAAGCGCGATCATAGAAAAATCGGAAAAGAACTCGAACTTTTTACTTTCTCACAAGTTGTCGGAGCTGGACTGCCGTTGTGGCTCCCCAAAGGAACTCAACTCCGGTTGAAACTGGAAGAATTTCTAAAAAAGATTCAACAGCAGTTTGATTACGAGCAGGTGATCACTCCTCATATCGGAGGAAAACAGCTGTATGTAACATCGGGTCACTATGCCAAATACGGCAAGGATTCGTTTCAGCCCATTCGTACTCCTGAGGAAGACGAGGAGTTCCTGTTGAAACCAATGAACTGTCCACACCACTGCGAGATATACAAAGCGTTCCCACGCTCTTACAAAGACCTGCCGCTTCGTCTTGCCGAATTCGGTACGGTGTATCGCTATGAGCAAAGCGGTGAATTACACGGACTCACACGGGTTCGCGGCTTTACACAGGACGATGCCCATATTTTTTGTATGCCCGAACAGGTAAAAGACGAATTCTTGAAAGTGATGGATATTATTTTCATTATCTTTAAGGCATTGGACTTCAAAGACTTTGAAGCACAAATTTCCTTACGGGATCCCGAAAACAAAGAGAAATACATCGGTACAGACGAGAATTGGGATAAAGCGGAACGCGCTATCCTGGAAGCTTGCGAAGAAAAGGGAATGAAAGCACGAGTAGAGCTTGGGGAGGCTGCTTTCTACGGGCCAAAACTTGATTTCATGGTGAAAGATGCCCTCGGACGGCGCTGGCAATTGGGAACCATCCAGGTGGATTATAACCTGCCCGACAGGTTTGAACTGGAATATACCGGAGCGGATAACCAGAAACATCGTCCGGTGATGATTCACCGTGCACCTTTTGGCTCCATGGAGCGTTTTGTGGCCGTACTTATTGAGCATACTGCCGGAAAGTTTCCTCTGTGGCTCACGCCCACCCAGGTGGTCATCCTTCCCGTGAGCGAAAAATTTAACGGTTATGCCTATTCGGTAGCCCGGACGTTGAAGATGCAGGATATCCGTGCCGAGGTGGATGACCGGAATGAAAAAGTGGGCAGGAAAATCAGGGATAACGAACTAAAACGTACTCCTTATTTGTTGATTGTGGGTGAGAAAGAGGCAGAAAATGAAGAGGTTTCGGTAAGAAAACAAGGTGGAGTTGATCAAGGTTCAGAAAAATTAACTACTTTTGCAAACAGAATAAAACAGGAGGTGGAAGAAATGATGAATCCACAGGTAAATATTTAATTCATCTTCGACAATCCAAAACGTACAAACATACAAACATTTAAAGAAAGGAATAATACTATCCGAATGAGGAATAACTTTAGAGACACAAAAGATCAACATCGGATCAACGAACGTATCCGTGTGCCCGAAGTCCGCCTTGTAGGCGATAATGTAGAACAGGGAATATATCCCACCAAAGAAGCGTTGCGGATTGCCGAAGAGAAAGAATTGGATCTTGTGGAAATTTCGCCGACTGCCGTTCCGCCGGTCTGCCGGATAATTGATTATCAGAAATTTCTATACCAGCAAAAGAAAAAACAAAAAGAACAGAAAGCGAAAGCGGTCAAGATTGTGGTCAAGGAGATTCGTTTCGGCCCACAAACAGACGATCACGATTATAACTTTAAATTGAAACACGCCAAAAGCTTTCTCGATGAAGGAGCCAAGGTAAAGGCGTATGTATTTTTTAAAGGGCGTTCTATTTTGTTTAAGGAACAAGGAGAAGTATTGTTGCTTCGTTTCGCCAATGATTTGGAGGATTATGCAAAGGTAGAACAGTTGCCCGTGCTGGAAGGTAAACGGATGATAATAATGCTGACGCCCAAGAAGCAAAGTTCTCCCAAAAAAGAGCAACTTTCGGAATAAAGTATAAAAAAAGAAAAGTTGCATCGATTTTTCAAAAACATGTTGTATCTTTGCACACTTTTTGACAAAAAAGGCCGATGAAGCCTCAACATAAACATCAACCGCCGATATTGCGAAGCCTTTTTTGGGAAAAGCAATATCGGGTTGATTCAAAAAGAGGTTCGCCCTTACCGGAACAGGAAAAATCAAGAGAAAGCATGCGTACAAAAGTCACATCTTAACGAAAAAGACCAAAAAGCAAAAGAGAAACCTCACGCAGACAGGCCTTGTTCATAAAGCAGACGAGAACAGCGTAAAACATTTATTGGGATTGAAATAAACCCCGAAGCTTTCCAACTTAACGATTTATTAACCGGATGTATGCACCAAAGATTTCCCTGAGGAAACGCTGACATTCAAAAAAAGTAACATTATGCCAAGATCAGTCAATCACGTTGCGTCACGCAACCGCAGGAAAAAAGTCCTGAAATTAACAAGAGGGTATATCGGCGCACGTAAAAACGTGTGGACCGTAGCCAAGAACACATGGGAAAAGGGGTTAACCTATGCCTATCGTGACCGTAAAAATAAGAAACGTAACTTCCGTGCGCTTTGGATTCAGCGTATCAATGCCGCTGCACGCCAGTACGGCATGTCCTATTCCCGCCTGATGGGAGCGTTGCATAAAAACGAAATAGACATCAACCGGAAAGTCCTTGCCGATCTGGCAATGAACCATCCCGAAGCGTTCAAAGCCATCGTGGATAAAGTGAAATAACACCTCTCCGAGGTAGCAATACAAAAGGGGAAAAGCCGACTGGTTTTTCCCTTTTATCGTTGGCCAGCTTTACGGATAAAGCAACGACTATCGGTTTATTTTCCGTCCGGTTTAAGAAGATCGGGCATGTTTCCCCAGCGAGGAATAAAATTTCAGCATAAAAAGGGGGAAGAGACCTTTTTTTTCATTAAGTTTACAACTTAAAATTGATTATTTCTGTTTCTATGAACCGGATCTTAGCCCTGTTCTGCCGCCCGCACCCGGGATATGCGAGTTTTAATGCTTACGTCACTACCAGTACAGCAATTGCTGCAGGTGTGTTTTTGGTATTGAGCTTCTTACAACCATTTAATTTAGGTGACAGGAACATTTTAGAGAATCCCTTTCTCACAGCGCTGTTATATGCAGGGGGGTCTTACGTCACCATGTTGATAAATTCTCTTTGGCTCAAGTTATTCCCGCAGTTTTTTTCAGACGAAAGATGGACTACAGGCAAGGAGATACTCATGTGCGTATATCAGATGATAACCATTGCATCGACAATCTGGCTGATCAATTTTATCAGGAGTACTTTTCCCCCTGACAAATACGGTTATCTGGGGATGTTGTGGGTAGTAGTATCGGTGGGGTTCTTTCCTTGCCTTACAGCACAGTTAATCCGACATATCTATTTTATGAAAAAAAGGTTGAGAAAAGCGACGGCAATGAACATCGGTCTGATGCTGGATAAAAAAGAAACTTCCGGCGTCGCTGATCCGCAATTCATCCACCTGAAACGGTTCATTAAACCTATTGATATCAATACTTTTATTTTAGCGGAATCCAAAGGGGATTATTTAGTGGTCAATATTTCCAATAACGGAAGCGTGGAAGAGCTAACGATAAATGCTACGTTGGAGGAGTTTGAAGCGGAAAATGCCCATTTTGAACAACTTTTCCGGTGCCACGACGCATTTGTTATAAACAAAAATAAAATTACCTGGGTGGAGGGCAATGCTGCCGGATACAAACTCCTGTTGCATCCGAAATTACCCTCGGTGTTCGTGTCGGGAGAGAAAGCTGTGGAATTAAAGAAACGAATGGATGTCGAAAAATATGCGTAAGCAATTTCACGTTACAACGACTCGGCTAAATCTGATAACGGCCGTTTTAGTTTCCCTTATCTTTTCCGGGTGTCGTGCGTCGTTCGATAAATCGTCGGGACCGGTGAAGTATACTAATCCCTTGCCGGTCACTTTTGGCGATCCGTTTATTCTTTCGGCTTCCGATGGAAAATATTACATGTACGGTACGGGTGGAGTTGAAAAAGGTTTTGGCGCATATAGTTCTGACAACCTGATAGATTGGCAATACGAGGGGCAAGTTTATCGGGGAGACACTCCCCAATCGTGGACACTGAAAAACTATTGGGCACCGGAAGTGTACGAAATAAACGGCAAGTTTTACCTTTTTTTCAGCGCTGATTGGAAAGTAAATCCTGCGAATGAATTGGAGAATTTTCGTATCGGGGTGGCTGTTGCCGACAAGCCAACGGGACCTTTCGAAGAGATGTCCGATAAACCGCTATTCGATCCCGGTTATCCCATTATTGATGCCAATATCCTGCAGTACAAGGGAAAGTCATTTCTCTACTATTCGCGTTGCTGTTACAAAAATCCTGTCGAGAGTGAGGTGGCAGAATGGGCACGCAAGCAAGACCTGTTTAATGAAATTGAAGAAAGTTGGGTGTACGGTGTGGAGATCTCCAACGACTTCACTACCGTTATCGGTGAACCGGTATTGCTTTTGCAGCCGCCATCCAAGATGAGCGATCCCCAAACGGAATGGGAAAGTCGTTCCGTGACAAGCGGTGAAGTGAATCGCCGTTGGACAGAGGGCTCGTTCGCTTTTGAGCACGGAGGCAGAATCTACATGATGTACTCTGCTAATTTCTTTGGCGGACAAAACTATGCTGTGGGATACGCTGTTTCCGATAATCCTCTGGGTCCGTTCGTAAAGGCCGGGAACAACCCGGTACTTGAGAAGAACACGGCAAAAGGCGGTGAAGTAACCGGAACCGGACATAACATGATGTTTCATTCGAAAGACGGTGAGAAGATGTACACCGTTTATCACGGACGTACCCGGAAAACCGGCGATGAGCGTGTCGTTTTTATCGATGAACTGAAAATTGATGGAAAGGGCGTCCTTAGCGTGGATGGACCCTCTACTTCTGAAAAAGAATTGTAAAGGAAAGAGCATGAAAACATTTTCAATAGAAGAACGGGAACGGATTGAAACCGTTATCCGTTCGTGCAAAATATGTTTCGTAGGTATGGCTGACAAGGATGGGTGTCCGTATGTGTTGCCGATGAATTTTGGTTATGAGGATGGAGTTATCTACCTGCATTCTGCGCAGGATGGACGTTCTATCCGTATTATGGAGAAAAATCCGCGGATTTGTGTCACTTTCTGCTCCGATCCCGAACTTATCCGCCAACACCCCGAAGTGGCATGCAGTTACAGGATGAAAGCCGGTAGCGTAATTTGCGAAGGGGAAGTAGAATTCGAGAATGATTTTGCGGAGAAAGAAAAAGCGCTTCACATTATTATGCGGCAGTATGTCGACAAAAAATTCACCTATTCGGTTCCGGCGGTGAATAACGTGAAAATCTGGAAGCTAACGGTGGATAACGTGGGAGCGAAAGAATTCGGGATCATGCGTCCGGGAAGTATATCGTATAAAGACCGGATGGAGTTTTAAACTTCAGGGACAGATTAAACGTTTCCGATAAACTTTTGTCCATATGAAGACGTTTAAAGAAAACATTTATCAATCACAGTTACATACAACCAATAAAGATGAGAAAAATAACAGCTGCAGTTGCCGTTTTCGGAATAGTTTTTTCCGTTTGGGCAGTAGAACCACAAGTAAAAAAAACAGCGAAACCCATCGTACTGAACAAGACAAGTTTCACGGAGAAGGTATTCGACTACAACAACGAATCGGAGTGGAAGTATAAAGGGGATAAACCTGCCATAATTGATTTTTGGGCAGCGTGGTGCGGTCCTTGCCGGCAGGTTGCTCCTGTCCTGGAAGAACTTGCAGCGGAATACGGAGAGGAGATTTATGTTTATAAAGTAAATGTAGACGAAGAAACCGAGATTGCCCGTGCATTCGGTATCCAGAGTTTGCCCACTATTCTTTATGTTCCTATGACCGGGACACCGCAGGGGGTCCTGGGGGCTGTCCCCAAGAGCCAGCTCAAAAAAGCTGTTGATGCCCTTCTGCTGAACAAAGGAGAGGAGAAATAATCAAGTCATATGCTTATTACAAGCGTTCAAAACCCATCGGTAAAAAACATTGTAAAACTCGCAAAGAGCAGGGAACGCAAGGCACAGCGGCTTTTTGTAATTGAGGGTGCCCGCGAGTTATTGCTGGCATTACAAAGCGACTATGTCGTTGAATCGGTGTACGTTTGTTGGGAAATGTTTGTAAAAACCAAGTATCCTGGCGTTTTGGACGGCATAGAAAAGAAAAATATTTTTGATGTTTCACCGGAGGTTTTTTGCAAGATTGCCTACCGGGAGAATTCTGACGGCGTGGTGGCGATTGCAAAACCGCGGTCGCACATACTCGGGGACCTGAAGCTCTCTGTAAATCCGTTTGTAATTGTTTTGGAAGCGGTGGAAAAACCTGGGAACCTGGGAGCGATTCTCCGCACCGCCGACGCCGCAGCTGTGGACGCTGTCGTTGTGTGTGATCCCCAGACCGATTTATACAATCCCAATGTGGTTCGTTCCAGCGTGGGTGGAATATTTACGGTACAGACGGCTGTCTGTTCATCAGGAGATGCGGCGGAGTGGCTGAAAAACAACAACATCACACCGTATGCCGCCGAATTACAAGCTGCCGAGTTTTACCAGAACATTGATTTCCGGACACCCTCCGCGATCGTGATGGGCACTGAAGCCGAAGGGTTAACCGATTTCTGGCTAAAGACTGCCGCAAAGCGAATCAAAATCCCGATGCGGGGGAAAATTGATTCGCTGAATGTCTCGGTCTCTACTGCCGTGCTCACGTTTGAAGCCATGCGACAGCGGGGGAGTTAATTCTTCTTTTTGGTTTCTTCGTCAGTTAGCTTTTTAACGGTCAGTATCATGTTGCGTTGCGACTTCATCAGGTTAACCGACTGAAGGACAATTGTCTTGGTCTCATTGAGGATGTTCATAAACAAGATACTGTTTCTTGTGCTGCATTCTTTATCTTTTACCCTTCGTATCTGCTTTTTGGTAAGCTTGGCACATTGTTCTATAATTTCGTCCCGGATGTTTGTTATCGTGGCAAAACCGGAGTAATCGCTTTTCTCCATCATGCCAATATAGGTTTTGTACATGTTGGTCACCTTTTTACTCAAGTCTTCCAGGTCCTCTTCCTGCTCGTTGTTAAATCCTTTGTGGTTGTTCTCGATATAGAGTGAACTGTCGGAAGTAATTACCCGTAACGCCTTGGTTATTTCATACGTGTAGTCCACAATCTGAACATATTCCTGCTCTATGTCCAACTCTTTCAATGTAATGGACTGGATTGTTGGCACAACTTCGTACGTCCTTTTATTCTTGTAGTTCAGGTATAACTCATCCGCCTTGGAAGCAATCTCCCTCAACAAGGAACGGCTTTCCCTGGTCAACCCCTTCACGTTTTGGTGATAAATATCCAGCATTTTCCCGATGACCTCCCTTACTTCGGTCGTTGAAGTTTTCACTATCCCACTTTCATCCTCAATCAATGTGGCATTTGCTTTTTCAGCCAGTTTCCTTTTTTGGTGAAACTTGGAAGATTTGAACAATATAAAACCAACCAGGGCCAATGCGATAAAGATGGCAATTTTCCCGCCCCAGGCCAGGAACATGGCCACCACCATAGCAACGGTGAATGCTACGATGGCCGTGATAAACCACCCACCGATCACCGTTAGTACGCCGGTAATCCTGTACACCGCACTTTCGCGCCCCCATGCCCTGTCTGCGAGCGAAGTACCCATCGCTACCATGAAAGTCACGTAAGTGGTAGACAGGGGTAGCTTCAGGGAGGTACCGAGAGAGATCAGCAAGGCTGCAATGGTTAAATTTACAGAAGCCCGAATCAAGTCGAAAGAGACTCCCTGTTCTTCTATCTGTTCGGGAATAATAAACCGACTGTTGAGTTTTTCCCGGAAAGAAGGCGTTGTCCATTTGTTGAAAAAACGATTGGTATCTACTCCCCAACGGACAATCGATCTTGATAAAGGAGTGGACGAAAACCTTTCCAGTCCGCTACCCTGACGTGCCAGATTCACTTCGGTCTCCGTTACTGTTTTTGCTTTTTTTGAGAACCACAAGGCCAAAACCATCACGATACCTGCTGCGAGAAGCATTCTTATGTCTGCTTTTACCGGTCCGTTCAGGGCATCCATGTATAACGTATCGATTGAACCGCCGGAAGCCAGCGTGGCGCTTGCATTTTTGAATGCATCCAATCCGGCAAGAGGTACGCCGATGAAGTTGACCAGGTCGTTACTGGCAAAAGCAAGCGCTAACGCCATGGTTCCTGTCAGTACGATTATTTTCAAGATGTTAACCCGGAACAAGAACTGCAACAATGCCATAAGTATGGACCAGCCGGCAAAAGTAACCAACAGGGACCTAAGCATGTTGGATTCTACTAAATAAAGGAAATCTGTGGCCACAATCGGACTGTTCTTTAACCCCTTGAAAACGATAAAGTAGGTCATGGCTGTCAGGGCAAATCCGCACCAGAGCGCTCCGAAAAATCTAAACGTCTTTCTGTATTTAAAAGAGAAGATAATCCGGGTAATATACATTACCGAACTACCCACGATGAATGCAACGGCTACAGAAACAAAAATACCGGAAATAATGGCTAACGCCTTGCCGGTATTGATGTATTCAATCAGGTCGCCCGCATTCGCCTGCCAGATACTGAAAATCGCTACCGCCACAGCTGATCCCAGCAACTATAACATCCGTAAGCATAACGGCAAGGAACAGCACCATTATGTTGGGAAACGAAAACATTTCCGGATGAAAGACCCCGCTTCGGGCAATTTCCATCATTCCGCTCGAAAATAAGGTCCCGAGCATCACTCCAACGGATGCTACCGTGAGGATCACCCACAAGGGAGCAACTTTTGAACCGATACTTGAGTTGAGAAAATTGACGGCATCGTTGGCTACGCCGACACTTAAATCGAGTACTGCCAGACCCAGCAATATGATTACGATAATTAGGTAAATGGGATCCATAAAAATTTTATTTTGTCCACTTGTTGAAGCAAAACACCAGTTGTTCCTTATATTGTGACACAAAATTAGCGAAAGATTTTCGTTGTAATTTAAAAATCAAAAGCAATTTGTGCTTGAAATCAAAAACTTAACAAAAATGTAACAATTTTGTTTTTTTGGTGAAAAAGAAAGAGCGGGATAAACGTTGTACGTTTCCCGCTCATTTTTTAAAATCGAATTCGGTGGCTTTACGCTCCCTTTTGATAAACCCTTACATAATCAATGAAAAAGTGATGTGGAAAGAGTGAATCATCAATACCCTCTTGTCCGCCCCAGTTCCCGCCAACAGCCAAGTTTAGCAAGAGGTGAAACCTCTTGTCGAAAGGCCATTCGGAAAAACCTGTTCCTTCGTTTACAAATGTAAAATAATGCCGGTCGTCCACGTATACCCGGTACTCACTCTCTTCCCATTCGAGGGCATAAACATGAAATCCGGTATAGGAGTCAGGGACATAAATCTTGCCGTTTTTGTGCGTTCCAAGCACATGGTTGTAACTTTTTGTATGAGCCGACCCCACTATGGTATCCGGATCGTAACCCACGTTTTCCATGATGTCGATCTCCCCGCTATCCGGCCATCCACCATATTCCCAGTCGGTAGGCAGCATCCAGATGGCTGGCCAGGTTCCCAATCCCGTGGGAAGTTTTGCTTTTATTTCGAACCTGCCGTAAAGCCAATCGCCTTTACCCTTGGTTATCAGCCGGGCAGAAGTGTATCTCTTGCCTCCTGCGCTATCGATTTTCGCAGTGATGGTGAGAAGCCCGTCCTTTACGTATGCGTTGGCAGTGTCGTTTGCCGTGTAATGTTGTGCTTCGTTGTTGCCCCAACCCCAGGCATTGCCGTCAATATCGTAACTCCATTTCGAGGAGTCGGGCAATCCGTTGTAATCGAACTCATCGTTCCATATAAGTTGCCATTTTCCGGTTGGCGTGCTAATTGTTTCAAACGGTTCAGGTTGTTTTTCCCGTTTGCCGCTTTGGCAGGCGAAGAAAAACATTCCCGGAAGAAAAAGAAGTAGAATCGTTTTGTTGGTCATCTGATTAAATATTATTTTAGAATCCACATGATCTTGTTGATTTCATCGTATCCGTCGTACTGACGGTTTAATGCCTCTATCAGGTTTTCCCTGTTGTAGGTGGTTTCAGATCCCGGATACAACCACCGCATGGGAATGCCGTTCTTGTTGTTCTCGTTTAAACTGGTGGCGGCATTTATCGGAAAAACAGGGTATCCATTCCTCCTGTATTCGAAGAAACTTGTCTCGGCATCCTGCATGAACTGCAAGATGTAGCGTTGCATCCAGATTTGCTGCAATTGCTCCTGCAGGGTGGTTTTAAACGCAGCTTCCCCGGTAAAGTAACCGTCAACGTAAGCCTGATCGATCGGCATGTCCTGCGCATAGTTCTTGTTCACTTTCATAACATCCGCCAAGGCAGATTTTACGCCCGATTCGTAATAGCTTTTCGCATCACCGGAAATCCATCCTTTCAACACAGCTTCGGCCAGGATCAGTTGTTGCTCCGCATAGCTTACAATCCGCAACGGCTCTGTTGCCTCTTCCTGTAAGTACCTTTTGTTCAGCAATGAATAGAGGTTATTGCTGTGTCCTGAATTCATAACGGCATATTCAATGGCTACATCTACACCAACGTACGCTTCGGGATCTGATCTTGTTTTCCCCGCAGCGATTTGTGCTCCTGCCGGCTCAGCAAAATAGTAGATTCGGCGGTCGTTCAACTTTCTCAGGTTATCGATCAACAGGGAGCTGATGACCGTTCTGCTGGTAAACAAATCGTTTGTTCCGGAAAGCGGATGTTTGTTCTGCGACGAGTATTCCAGTCCGAGAAATCCGGTTGAACCATCGAGTATGTTTCCGGCCGATACTATTTCAGCAAATCGCGATTTTACATTTATACCTCCTACGGTTTCTTTCTTGCCTATGGTCATCAGTACTTTTAGCGCGAACGAGTTTACCGCTTTTCTCCATTTCACAGGATCCCCTTTGTAGGGTGTGGGATCCCCGTCGAAGGTTCTGCCTTTCGCAAAATATTGGTCGGCAGCTTGCAGTTCGTCCAAGATACCTTTTAGGACCGATTCCTGCGTATCGTATTTTACTTTGTATACTCCCTGTGCTCCTTTCCCGGCCTCGCTGTAGGGTATGTCGCCCATCTCCATCGTAAGCCGGAAAAAGGTGTAGGCTTTCGCATACGCTCCAAGGCCTCTGTATGAGTCTTCCATAACGCCGCCCTCAGCGTATTCGATCATCTTTTCAATATTCGGGAGGATGGTCATTCCTCCGAAATCGCTGCTCCCGATTTTGTTGTATTGCTGGTCCATTTGGCCCTCATTGGCATAACCCACGTATTTGGGCAGCGCATTATCGGCGATGAGCGATTTTCCGTCTCTCCCGGCAAATTTGGTTATGCGAAGAATAACGCTGGTAGCCAGCAATGAAGCGCTTACGTTGGTGGTGTCGTCTGGATTTGTGTTGATCTCCTCGAAGTTATTGCAACTCAATAACGTAAAAGCAGATAAGACGAATACCGTGAATTTCCTTATGGTGGAATAAATTTTTTTCATACGATTATTTTTATTTTTTTCTTTAAAGTTGTACAGAACATGCCTTTATCATGTCCGCGATTGTAATTGATTTACATGTTTGTTCAGTACTTTCTTTACATGGAATTGTTTTATATGGATGACCTGCTTAGAAAACAACCCTCAGGTTGAAGCCCAAATAACGGATGGAGGGGTCGCTGAAATTGTCTGAACCTCCATCGGGATCGGAATACTTGAATTGTTTTGCCCACAGCAATACATTCTGGCCTACAGCCGAAAGGGTGGCATTGTTGGCCCTGAACTTTTCAACTACCGATTCGGGAAGCGTATAGGAAAGTGATACTTCCCTGATTTTAAAGAACGTTGTCGAATATGCATCCAGGGTTGAGGGTGATCCTCCCCACGCCGTTCCCCTGTGCAGGTTGTTGATGTAGGTTTGATAGGTTACGGCTACATCGTTTGGCGCATACGTCCGGTCGTCGCTTGTGATGTTGCCGTAGGTGTCGTACGTTGCCGATCCCGACACAACCTTAACCCCCTGTCCCACGTAATTTTTTGTTCCGGGCTGATTAGCGTCGAGGAAGCGTTCAGCTACCACCGATTGTGGATGGGATCCGGCTCTCCACATATACATTTCCGTGGTAGTCTGCGCGATACCGCCTACCCGTCCGTCCAGCGAGATGCCAAACGTGAAATCCTTGTACCGCAGGGATGAAGAGATACCCCACAACCAATCCGGATCGTAATATCCATACAGCGATTGGTAGCTCGAATAAAGAGGCAGTCCGTTATTGTGGATAATGTTGCCCTGCGGATCTTTTTGATAATCGTTGAGAACATAATGATCGGCCCTTTCGCCTACTTTCACCCACGGCCTGTCTGTCGAATAAACCGAATCCAGTTGCGTATAGTATCGGGCATATTTAGACCAGTTCAACGATAGATCCCATTGCCAGTCCCGAGTTACGACCGGAGTGGCGTTTACGGTAACTTCAACCCCTTTTCTTGTTATCTCCTCATCGATGTTGATGTAGTTGGATGTGAAACCCGAAGCAGGGCTAATGGGTGCCCATCGTAAAAAGTCATACATGCGTTTTTGGTAGAGGGCCACATCGATCGATGCCCTGTTTTTCAAAACGTTTACTACCGTACCTACCTCAAAGGTAGAGGCCGATTCGGGCAATACGTCAGTGCCCCGGATTGCCGAAGGATAAGCTGCTGAACTTAAATTTCCCCAGGCATTGGAAGTGATGTTGTATACCGAATTTATGCTGTACACTCCGGCAGGCGTCTTGGAAGCAGTCCACGATCCTCTCAATTTCCAGAGCGATAACCAATTGTACCTCGGCAATAATTCCGAAACGATAAAACTTCCGGAGAGTGAAGGATAGAGGTAAGAACGGGTCGTTTCCGAAAGCGTGGAGCTCCAGTCGTTACGTAGCGTTGCTTCTCCATAAAGTAGGCTTTTCCACGATAAGGCAAGCCGTCCGTATAAACTGTTTACTTGTTGTTTGTACATCACGGAGCTTACAGCTGCAGGATTCACGGATGCCTTTAGCGAATAGAAAGCCGGTATGGTTAGTCCGCCTTGGGTACGGGCTTCCATCCCGTCATTTTGTGTGTAATAGATGGTTCCGCCAATGAAACTCTCCATACGGATATCGCCAAAAGATTTGTCGGCGGATAGCAACAGGTCGTTGTTCAAGCTATATCCTCTGCCAAGGCCTATGTTGTAGGAGCCACGTTGTGATTCTCCCCAGACCTGGGTGCCTCCTGCCAAGACGGTAGCACTACCTGCCCCCTGGAAAGAACCTTTAGATACAGTTATATCCTGTCTGTCGCTGTAAACATCAAATCCGCTTCTGACAGTCCCTTTCAACCATGAAGTAAAATCATAGTCCAACGATACCGATCCGTTAAAAATATCCCGGTTGGTGCTGTGTGTTCTTTCGTATCTATCGAAGTAGGGATTGTTGTTGGTAGACGTGTAACTGCTGTTTTGTATTTCGTTTTTGACCAACCAGTAATCTTTGTAGTCCCTGAGATCGTAATCGGGAGCTGACCAGATTAACAGGTTATACATCGGATCATAACCGGTATAGCCACTGAAACCTTTGTTGGGAGAGGCCTGTTTATTGTATGCCATCGATGCAGCCAATAGGAATTTATTGATTTTCATGTCCCCTCCAAGGCTGAAAGTCAATTTGTCAAATGTGGAGTTGGGATACTGTCCCTTGTTGTTTACCCAAGTGAACGATGTCCGGAAACTTCCGAATTCACCTTGCTGGACCAGGTTGACGTTGTTGTTTAAAATATAACCCTGTTCCAGGAAATTTTTAAAATTATCTTTCCCGACAGGTAAATAGGGCATGGCTTTCATCGTTTTGCTTATCGGATCCCACTGTATTATTTCCCGTCCATCCAAAGGCACACCCCAGGAACCGTCTCCGGAGCGGACATATTCGAATGCTTCATCCTCATTTTTTCTAACGACACGCCCAAAATCCGACTGCAATTCAGGAATGGCTAAATATCCGGCGGAAAACATGGTCCCCGAATTCACCGATACGGACAACCCTTTGTCGGCAAGTCCTTTTTTAGTGGTCACCATAATCGCTCCACTCCCGCCCCGGTAGCCGTACAGAGCCGAGGCTGTAGCTCCTTTCAGTACACTGATGCTTTCGATGTCGTCCGATGGAACATCCCGTAAGGTCATGTTAGCGTACGGGACCCCATCAATAACCAGCAGCGGATCTTCACCCCTGATTTGGATAGAAGGTGCATCGGAAAACTCCGTGCTGTTCCGTACCAGCAACCCGGCAATTTTTCCGGTCAGGGAAGTACCCATATCCACCCCTTTTACAGTTTGCAGACCCTCGCCTTCAACAGCTTGTACCGAGTATCCCAATGCTTTTTCTTCCCTTTTTATGCCCAGTGCGGTAACAACTACCTCACTAAGGGTACGGGTATCTTCCTGCATAACAACATTGAAAGAGGTACTTCCGGCCGTGTTCAGCACAATGTCTCCGTATCCGAGGTAGGTGATTTTGATTTTTGCTCTTGGAGAAACGGTCAATACGAAATTACCGTTATAATCGGTGACTGTTCCGTTTCCGGCTATCTCTTCCTCTATTACGTTTGCCCCTATTATGGGTAACCCGGCTTCATCAAGTACACGACCCCGTACAGTAACTTTGTCCTGTTGGGTTTTTCCGGGTTGCTGTGTTAAAGTTTCTTTGTCGACCAAAACAACAATGTTGTTGTTTTTTTCATAAACGACATCCGTTCCGGCAAGTAACGCTTGCATGGCACTGTCGATACTGGCGTTTGTGAGCCGGATGGAGCTGTTTTTATCCAGAATGGGTAGCGATTCGTTGTAGAAGAACCGGTAACTGCTTACTTTCTCAATTTCTTTCAAGGCCTGACGCAGGGTTTTGCTCTGTACATTTACTGTAATCTGCGAGAAAGAAGGTAAGAAAAACAACACGGAAATGAATGCGACAATTAACTTTGTTGAACATAAAGTTTTGCCTTTCTTTCGTAATAGATGCTGATTCATAGACAAATAATTGAGTTAATGTTAAAAATTTTACGCAACAACTGATGAGTTCCACTTCACGGAAACTCGTATAGACAGAATACAGTTGAGGCGGTTATTTACTCCAACACAAACCGATATTTTAATATTATTTAACTATTTCAGCCTTGTGATGCAGGATAATGGTGGTGTCTTTCATCTCGTAAGCCATGGGGGAGGTCATGGATAAAATATCCAGTGCATTTTTGATCCCGCTGCTGCCGAGCGTTCCCGAAAATCGCATGGGGCGCAGTTGTTCTGAAGCAAACTGAATATCCACATTATAGATGCGTGATAAGGTCCGGGCAATCTCATCGTACGTTTGGTTGCTGAAATAAATATTTCCGTTTTTCCACTCAATGAAATTAAGGGCTTCTACGCGATCTGCCAGCAAGGTCTGTTTTCTCTTATCAAATGTAGCGCGTTCATTTACGGATAAAATAGTCTCTTTCCCCGATGCGGAAACCTTTACCTTTCCCTCCAGCAAGACGGCTGTGGCCAAGGAGTCGGTTTCGTAAGAACGGACATTGAAAGATGTGCCCAATGCCTGCACAGTCATGTGTTTTGTATGGACGATAAAGGGGCGTTTTTTATTTTCCGGTACTTCAAAGTAGGCTTCTCCCTGCAAATGTACAGAGCGTTCTTTTCCGTTGAAATGCTTATCGTAGGTGAGGGTAGAGCCCGAGTTGATCCAGACGTTGCTTCCATCGGGTAAAACAACTTCAGCTTTTTCCCCTTTTTGTGCTGTGATCACGGTGGGTTGATGATCTCTTTGCGGATATTGAGTGAAGTAGTAAACGGTAAAGGCGGAAAGAACCGGTAGTAAGATAACGGCTGCCCATCGCACGGTTTTTCTCCAGTTAACCGATAGTGAATAGCTCCTTCTTCCTGCCGTCTCCCGGCGGATCTTTTCAAAAATTCTTTTTTTGACCGTTTCGTCAAGGGTCGGATCGGAATCCATCAGTTCGTTCTCCCATATCTTCCTGAATTTATTCTCGGAACCGACGAGGTCGATTAATCTTTCTGTCTCTTCGGCGGTGGACTCACCACGGAGATATTTTTCGAACAATGCAATGTAGTTTTTATCGGTCATTTTTTATCTTGCTTCTCTGTTATGATACAATCGGGTATTGGTTTTCCGCTAATCGAATTTTTACATTAAATTAAATTAACAAAAAAAACACCGCCAGAAACAGCTTGTCGTGATTCTTAGCGAACTCGGCTTTCATGAACTTCATCGCGAGCGATAATTGCGTCTCAACCGTACTGACGGATATGTTCATTACTTTAGCAATTTCCCTTGTGGAAAGGTCTTCCTTTTTGCGTAATATAAAGATCTTTTTCCTCGCCGGTGGGAGCTGGTCAATAAGTTGGTCCACAAAATTTTCGAGCCATTTCCGGTCTATCTCATTTTCTGTTTGTCGGTGATACGGCTTCTGCTCATTGATCACTAATTTTTGATACAAAAATTCGATCGTTTGACGTTGATACCTGTTGAACAACAGGTTTTTTGAAATGGTAGACAGGTAGAATAATATTGACTTTTCAGCATCGATCCTTTCTTTTGTTTCCCATAAACGAACGAAAGCTGATTGGACAACTTCTTCCGACATGTACCTGTCGCCATGAGAGATAGTCATGATGAAGTTGTAAAGCTTCCCGGCGTATCTGTTGTAAATAGCTTCGAAAGCTTTGTGCGAACCGTTTCTCAATGCGGTAAGTTCTTCTGCTTCACTTGTCATGGACTACTTCTCTCCATCTTCCTGTCGCTTAATTCCCGGGCTGTCCGGCCTCTAGATCATATCCCCACGATTTCCCTTTCTCCGTGGCCGGCAACCCACGTGTCATCCAAACAGGAGCGGGAGCACCTTTCAGGTAGTGGTCGAAAAATTGTTGGAGCCGGATGGAAAGGTCTTTTGCGTTACGACGCTGGTTCAGGTTATGGGCTTCCTTGTTGTATTGGAGCATCCAAACCGGTTTGCCCAGGCGTCGCAGTGACATGAAATATTCAATTCCCTGATACCAGGGGACTGCACCGTCGTTATCATTATGCATAATGAGCAGTGGTGTGTTCACCTTATTGGCAAAGAACACGGGGGAGTTGTCAATATACAGCTGCAGGGAATCGCTCATCGGGGCTCCAATCCTCGATTGTGTCTGCTCGTACTGGAACTGGCGGCTACGCCCGGATTCCCATCGGATTCCGCCGTAAGCGCTCGTCATGTTTGACACGGGTGCGCCGGCTCCTGCAGCTTTAAACATGTTTGTCCGGGTGATGAGATAGGCCACCTGGTAGCCTCCCCAGCTTTGTCCCTGTATGGCCATGTTTTCCGGATCTACCCATTGGTTTTTTGCCAATGCTTGCGCTCCCGAAACAACGTAGTTGTAAGCGTCAGGGCCGGGTTGTCCCACTCCGTAATGGATGTCGGGAGTGAAAACGATGTAGCCGCGACTGACAAAAAACGGTATGTTGATGACAGACCGGCTTGGGGCAGGCGCAAAATAGCGGTAAAGTTCATCGGAATGTTTTTCGTAGAAATAGATCATTACCGGGTATTTTTTGGAGGGGTCAAAATTTTCGGGTTTATACAAAATTCCCTGCGACGGTTTCCCATCGAAAGCAATCCACTCAAATATTTCTGATGTACCCCAGTTATACGCTTTCATTTGAGGATTTATGTCGGTGAGTTTTTTTGCCGATTGCCAGAAATCCTGGGTGATATACAAATCGGGCGACGTATTGAAATTGCTTTTTTGAAACACAAACAGATCAGCGTTTTTTGCCTTCTTAACCGAAGTGTATCCATATTTATCCAGTTCCCTCTCTAACAATGGATTTCGGCCTTGTAGTTTCAACGTATAGAAACCGGCCTCCTTACTTTTGTTGTCGAACGCCGATAAGAGCAACACATCTTTGGGTTCAATGAAGCGTTTGTCCGGATCGGTGTTGATGTACCGGAAGGTAATGGAATCAGTCCTTCCGCTATTGTTGGTGATGTTCACCGGTCTCTTTTTTCCGGTAGGATCTAATTTCCAGATGTCGAAAGCATCGTACAGAAGTACAAATTTGTCCCCCTCTCCCCATGCTGCAATTCCGTATGCACCCGGTTCGCTTGGGGTATCATTTTTCTCATTCCAGAAGTTGACCGGAATTTCTTGTGTCAAGCAGATGGTTTTTCCGGTTTTGTTGTCGAAAGCAAACCACTGTTTCTCCGAAGCATTCCACCAGCAGGTGAAATTACCCGAAGGCGAAATCTGTGGTCTTCCCGAAACAGGTTGGGCAATCACGGTCAATTGATTGGATTGCGTATCGTAAATCCAGGTATCCATTTTGGAGGAAATGTCCCATTGGCTTTCAATTTCGTATGGCAAGCCGGAAGTGAGCAGGACAAACCGCCCGTTCCCCTCATCGGAGAACGACGCGTTTGGCATTTGCTCGTTGGCAACAGAAATGAACTCGTGTGGACGATTGGGATCAATAATGCCGGCATAGGTCCTGCGCAATTCATTTTTCAGTTGGGAGAGTTGTTGGGGCTGTACAACCGGATCCTTCCAGTGCCAAATATCGAGGGTAGCTGTTTCGAAGTCAACCAGGGTAGTATCTTTGGGTATTTGTCTTGGAGCAGCGCCAACAAGAATCCTTTTCCCGTTTTTACTGAAAAAAGGCCTTGAGTTTTCATTGAAGATCCAGTTTTCCGGCAACCCCCTTGAGGTTTTGGAAGCGATCACAACCGCCGAATCCATGGTGTTTTTGAAATACCTCACATCGAATACTTTTTGTTCAATTTTGGAGGTGTCTTTCGTGGCTAAATAGACCAGTTGGTCCCCCGGTTCGTCGAAGGAAAAGGATTTGTATTCCATTTCCTCACCGGAAATCTGTTTTTTGCTCCCGTTTTTTAAATCGAAAAACAGCACCTTGTGCGTATCGGTGGAATCTTTTTTTTCGGGTTCCACTGAAACGGCCAGTGAATTTCCGAACTTGTTAAAAGCAAACTCTTTGGAGTTCTTAACGGTATCTTCTGCAGAAGTGTTCAGGTTTCGGATAATTAGCAGGTCTGCCGATTTGTTTGCTTTGTTTTTTGCCGTATCTTTTGGTGTGGCTTTTTTATAGACAATGTGTGTAGCCATCTCCGTAGATGTGGCGTAAGATTTTACATCGGCGATTTTAGAAAACGTTAGCGTTTCATTATCGATAATAACCAGCGAGTCTTTTGGAAAATCATCGGCTTTCTTTTTCTTGATCTTTGCCTGGCGGATCTCCGAAAAAGAGGCTTTCAACAGGGCGACCGTATACCGTCCGTCGGGCGATAACGTATATTTGTTTATCCGGTAAATCGTTAACTCTTTCCCTTTCTTTGAATCGTGGATATAAAGTGCACTGTCGCCTTCCTGCGGGCTGATAACGACGTTGATAAACCTGCCGTCTTCACTGACGGATATCTCCTGAAGGCTTTTCCAATCGTCGTAAACGGTGTGATCGAGTTGTTTTTTCTGGGAGAAGCCCGGTAAGCTGATCGTAAGTGAAGCAATGCATGTAAAGAGCCTGTAGTAAAAGAAACGGTGCATACAGTTCATTTATTATGGCAACGAAATTACGATAAAACTTCAACTTGAACAAGGGAAATCCCGTAAAAGAAATAGGGCTGAATCGCTTGCGCAACCCAGCCCTATCTGAGCCGTTAATCAGATGGATTAAATAAACTCTTTTTTTAATTCCTCTACCCAAGCCTTAAGCCGGGCGTCGGTTTGATCGTATTCATTATCCTCATCAACGGGAAGGCCTACCCAGCGTCCGTCCACAACAGCGGTGGAGTCATCGTAGGTGTATCCCTCATCGTCGACGAAGCCAACCACTTTTGTTTTGTCCTTTATGGCATCGTAGATTACTTTCATTGCCTCGGCAAAACTGCTTGAGAACGAAGCGCTGTCGCCCAGCGTAAAGATTGCAACGGTTTTATCCGATAGGTCGGCTTTCGAAAAAACGGGCAGGAAACTGTCCCAGTCGTCCTGTAAATCGCCAATCCCCGTAGTTGAAGTGCCCAGGATCAAATATTTATAAGGCTTGATGTCGTCAATCTTGATCGCTTCAACGTTGTAGAGGTCGGCATCGTTGTCGAAAAGCTCCCGGATGCTTTTAGCCACGGATTCCGTGTTGCCGCCGGAAGTGCCGTAAAGTATTGCAATATGGCTCATGTATGAAAAATTTTGGGTTGAGATAAATCGTTTACACTCTAAACAGTTTAATAAGAAAATTGTTTGGGAAGACAAGTGATTTGAGCAAATATGTCCGGATGTTTGAGATTATCGGAAAAAACATTACTTTTGCATTGTATTTGGCGCGGTAGTTCAATGGATAGAATAGAAGTTTCCTAAACTTTAGATCCGGGTTCGATTCCCGGCCGGGCTACAAGGATCATCAAAGAACAAAGCAATCCTCTCCTTTATGGTTGTTGATTATGAGGGGGAGGATTTTATTGTGCTGTTTCCTCATTTTTCCACCGCAACGCCAACCAAACAATAAACGAGGCAGCAGCAGTTTCGATAAGGCTAAAGAAAACATAGTGCAACGTCGGTTTACCCACAAACAGTGAGCCAACCTGAACAAAAGTCAGAAGAACTCCCGCAACGATATTTAGCCATCGGTTTAACCTGTAAGGCAAGAATCTCGACAGTAATATCATCGCCATCGGAATTTCCATCAGAAAAGCAAAAACCAATAAAAACGGTTGATCGATAACTGTCTCTCCCATTTTTCCGGAAAGAATCTGTTGCAGTTCCTCGGAATACATCAACGTGAATACATCGCAGAAAATAAAGTTCAACGTTAGGAATATCCATAAAACGGATAACGTTTTTTTCGGATTTGTTTGTGTTTGATTCATATTCATAAAAATTTATCGGGTATAATCCTTTTGCGTTATTGGAGTACGAGAATCATTGCTGAAAAAATGAATCAGCCATGCCCAATAAACGCCTTTTGTCTCGATAAACTCCACCGGGTGTTCCCCAGTAGTGAATTATTCCAAACAGTGCGGCCGAGATGAAGGGAATTATTTTGTCGGGAACAAGGTTTTTAAGGCTGATGACCACTCCTATATTTTAAGCCGTTTATCCAATGGAGTTCTTCCTGACGGATAACCTGAAAAAAGATAATAATAGCGGTTACGGCAGTAATAATAACGGCGAAATTTCGTCCAAAGTGCTCCCAGCTTTCGTTGACTCCCGGTTTGATGCCTATCCATCGTTCGGGCTGGATGGGAGCGGAGATATTTCCTTTTCTGACCATTGGCCGACAAATAACAGCGAGACCGAAAATAAAACAACAACGAAAAATAAAATCCGTTTCTTTTTTTTCATTGGGAAGTTTATCATTTACTTGCTTTTCACAAAAACAGGATTGGTATAAAACCAGAGATCGGAGAAGGTTTTTTCGCTGGAGTTTTCTTTGGCAAAATCGGGTAGGGGATTGCCGGATCCATCCACCTCACCGGGAGTATTTAGCGGATTGTTGGTTCCCCGTAAACGGAAATAGCAGTTTTTGTTGACCGGAATTTCCAGCTGCATCGCTTTCCACCCGTTTCCCAGGTCTTTCCACGCTTTGCTCACGATATTGCTCGCATCCCTTTGTCCGCCATTGGAGTCGAACCGGGCTATAACACGCGTTGTTTCCACTTTATCTCGTGTATACTCCCTGCTGCCTTGTGTTATCATTCCGGTTACTTCGCCCATGATCAAATCGATATGGTCGACTGAAGGATGGGTGTAATTGCTGTATGTATTGTGATTAGACGTTTCAGGGTCGAAAACGGCTATTTCTATCTTTGCCGTGTCGGTGGGTGCGGTTGTTTGTCCCATGCCTGCGTCGTTAACCTTGAAACGGATATCGGTAATCAGGTCACCCATAACCACAAAACCGTTGCCCGACCGGAGTCCGTCCACGATGGATTGCGGGTCGGATGGATTTTCGGCGAAGTAGAAGTTCTTTTGAAATTCTCCGGGATGGAAGTCTCCTCCTGTTCCGTGAAAATCGGAACTTCCGAAGATCCACCATTTGCGCCCTTCACTCAGCAGGGCATCCCATACGCCACCGATTTGGGCGGCAAACGCGCCTGTCCCTCCAAAAACCGAAGCTAATTTCCCGTTTAAATGCAGGCTCCCATAGGAGTCCTCGTTGGCAAAGCCACGACCGGCGCCTTTTTGATGCCCCGGGATTCCATCAAAGCCGAAACAGACATCGGGGCCGGCGTTGTTCATATCGCGCAGATCGGCAATGGAGTACCTCCCTTTTCGTTCGGGATGCGTTGGAATGATCCATGCCTGTTTCGGGTAGTTTTGTTGCATCCAGCTGATGGCTTCAAGCGTTTTTTCGTGCCCTTCCTTTGTGCTTTTTACCCATCCGAACTCTTTTCCGCCGCTCATGTCCTTGTCGGCATTGTCAAACATGTATTCAAACTGCGCCAGCGGACCGGCATTGGGGGTTTGTGCGTTGAACTGGTTAGCGATTATACCTACGTCTGCATGTTCGTGTCCCGGCACGTTCCATTCAAATCCCTGGATAATTATTTTGCTGGGGTAGCGTTGCCTCCATTTCAATATTTCGGGAAAACTGTATTCCTTGATCGATTGCCACCGCCACATGTGATTATCTTTGTGCGGGTCGCCCTTTAATTTAAATCCGGTATTCTTCCACTCCATCATGGTACCGAGATCTTCGCCCGAAACAGCTCCGTAATATTCGCGAACACCTCCGTGTCCGCTTTCGGCAAACCAGTCCAGGCCATATTCGAAACTCTTTTCCACCATGTAGCCCAATGAAAAACCGCCTCCTGAGTATGAGCTGTGGTTGTGAAAATCACTTGCCAGGTACCTGCCCTTCTCCAACCCAAGGTTTTCTGCAGCATGGCTTAACGGGTTTTCTACCAGTTTATTTATTCCGTTCGAATCTTTTTCTAACCGGAACGAGTCGAACAGGTTGCCGGTTACGTCGTACGAATCGAAATAGAGGATATTGTTGTTTACGGTTATGTTTTGGTACAACTGCGTATCTTTTCCCCGGACATCACTCCACGCATGAGAATTCAGTTCATACATTTTGGGTCCTGCAACGGAAACCACGTAAAGCGGCGGATTTTTTACATTTCCCGTAATGTTGGCATTGTTGAACCCACGGCAATAGGTGTGGTCGTGTCCCTGAAGCACCAGGTCTACACCGTGCTTCTCGAATATGGGACGTAAAATGTTTCTGTAAGCTTCGCTGTTTCTTCCGGAAGAACACGAATAAATGGGATAATGAGTAAATACGATTGTCCACCTGTTGGGATTATTGCCCAGTGATCTTTCCAACCAGTTTAAAACGGTGGGTAAATTCTCGTTGTCTTTGTTGATTACCGGGGAATCCAGGCCGATGAAGCGGACACCCTGGTAATCGAACCAATAAAACCGATCCTGATATTCTGGCATAGGAGCATTCTGCGGCATGGCGAAAATGTTGCTCCAATGGTGTGAGAACACGCGTCCGTTACCGGTATTGGTGTATTCGTGATTGCCTGTTGCGGGGACCGATGGAAGTGTGCCGAGCATCCAGCCGCCGGCGTAGAAGAACTCGCTCCAGTAATCATCCGTGCTTCTGCTCACGAGGTCTCCCGCAAACAGCATGAATGAAGCATCCTTTCCCAAATGCCTGTACGCCTGACGAAGCGTTCGGGAACCGAGCGATTTTATATCGTTTTGTACATCCCCAAAATAGATAAAAGAGAATTTGTCATTTTCTTTTTTGGCTGTTTTAAACTGAAACCATTCACTCCACTCTTTTCCGTTACCCACCCGGTAGGAATAGAGGGTGTTCGGGTCTAATCCGGTGAACCGGACCTGGTGCGAGACACGCTTCTTCCCGTCTCCGTAATTTGGCACGGATATGCCTTTTATCTCTTTGGCGTTTTTTTCAAACTTGGGATTACCCGTCGCTTCAACTATCTGAGCAACGGAGCCATTGTTTCTTTCCGCTGTTCGCCAGGTAACACTGTAATCGGAGGTGGGGTCACCTCCGATTGACAGCATTATCTCTGTTGGGTTATTTGAACTTCGGGTTTGCGGTTCGGCCGTAAAAAGCGGAAATACCAGAGCCAGCAAACAACCGGTTACATAATTTCTTATTTTCATACGATTTTAATCCTGTTATTGTGTTCGTTTCATGAGTTGTTTATTGCCTGTTTTTAAAAGATATTATACTTGATTCCAACCTGGACTCGGGCTCCGTTTTCGAGAGCAGAAAAGGTATATTCCTTTTTCCACTGGTACACGCGTTGTATTTCGTTCAGCAGGTTATTGCCCGATGCAAATATAACCAGTTTTTGGGTAACGAAGTAATCGAGGTTGGCGTCCAGGTAGGTAACGTCGTCATAATACCTGTAATCTTGTGTTGTGCTTCCCGACCCGATCAGGAAATCGGAAGTATAATTCAGCGATACCCGCGCGTTTATTTTCCGTGTTTCGTAAGAAAGGGAAACGTTTGCGATGTCATCGGCTGTACCCACCAGTCTCGCATTATCGTCTTCTTTGTTACGGTCGAAAACCCAGTTGTGCGTGTAATTGGCGTACAGGTTAAACCGGCGGAAAAAATTTCCCAGGAAGTCGAGGTTGCGTTGGAAAGCAAGTTCCATCCCAAACAGGTTGGCGTTTCCTCCGTTTATTGGCTGCTCTACCTTAAAGGGTTTATTTTGAGCTTTGTTATAGTCTTTAATGTACGTTTGCACGTTTTTGGGGTCCGCATTTGGATTGGCAGAAACTTCTTCAATGGTGGGAACATGCTCTTTCCCTTCATTCCAGGGAAGTTCAAAATAGTTCACGGACCTGAAATCCTGAATGTTTTTGAAATATACACCTCCCGAAATCAATCCTATTGAACCCAAATACCATTCTCCCAATAAGTCGAAGTTCTGAGAATGCGTGGGCAATAGTTCCGGATTACCGAATTTCAGCGTACTGTTGCGAATGTCCGATTTTACATAAGGGACCAGGTCCCTGTAGTCGGGGCGGCTGATCGTACGGGAATAGGCGAGTCTTATGACACTCCTCTTTTCCGGAGCCCACCTGAAGTGTATTCCCGGCAACCACGAATCATAGGATGTTGAAACCTCCACCTCGTCGGTTACGTCGGCACGTTGAGTATATTCAGTTCCTTTATAGTAAATATCGGTATGCTCCATTCTCAATCCTGCGATTACGCTGAAGTGGTTGCCAAAACTTTGGGTAGACATGATATAGCCCGAATAGATATCTTCATCGGCCTTGTAACCATCTGCCATCTCGTTGTTATATACCGTAACAATTTTCCAATCCTTAGTCCCGTTGACGGGATCCACGTTTTGGCCAGCTACCCACTTTGCATCAACGGAATGTCCTACGGAATATTTTGAATTGCGAAAATCGGCACTTACATCTTTCATGTTCTGAGCAAAATTATTCCACATCCAGGCCCAATTGAATTCGCCCGGCATAGCAGGATCGTCGGCCGGTTTCCACTTTACCCTTCCTATGATTTCCTTGGTCTTGCTCATTTTTCGGGCTTTTCCTCCGAGTTTAAGTCTGTTTTTGAATTTTCCTTCGATAAGAGGAATGTCGACGTTCAGGGCGTAGTTTTGTTGATTGGACCGCGAGTTGCCTATTTTGCCTTTGAAGCCGTCCAGTTCCCATGTGTCAACCTTATAAACTTCAGCAGAATTTTTTCCTTGGATCAATTGGGCTATATTGTCGATGGTAAATCCACTGCTTGCTCTCACGTAGCGGGGATCGGTATAATCCATGATGACTGTTTTTTCGTTTGAACTTTGCAGTTCAAAGTCCCTCAGTTTGGGTTGATCTTCGGTTGTCCGCATGACCGATGCCAGCCAGTCGATGCGTAATTTTCCGATTAAATGATCTCCCGACAAGGCGCCATTTACGATTTTTTTATGTGTGAGTTCCCCTCCGTTGCTGTTTTCCCCGGCATAGACGTGTCTTTCCAGCTCCGGGTAAATGGTCGGTTTCAGGGGATCGAAATCGATGTACATGTTACCGGTAATGTCGTCAACGCCGTCGTTGTTCTTATCAAGTACTTTTACCGGATCGTCAGCCGCGGCATAATCCTCCGCATCGGTATAAATGGCTACATCCTCATATCCGGCAGCTTTCTTCCAGTTTTCCTTGTAATCGCCGCCAATGTCATCGATCCGGAGTGTATATCTTTTTCTCCAGTCTTTATAATCGTTGTAGATCCCCGTAAAAGCGAGGGAATGTCTTTGGTTGAAGATGTAGTCAAGTCCGAGGGTGTAACTTTGTCTCAACCGGTCCATCAGCGTTTGTTCGATGTTCAGGTAGTCGGGAAGAAAATGTTCCTTGTCTCCAATATTGGTAGGGTCCCAGGGAGATTCGTGTTTGTTGGAGCCGAACGATTGTCGGTAAATGGAGGCCGAAAGCATGATTCCCAGCTTGTCCTCCACGAAGCGTTCGCCATAAGTCAACGCTCCGTTGTATTGTGGCCCGCTTGTGAGAAAGCTATACCCACTTCCTGCAGTAAGGGAAAGCCTCCGGGTATACGGTGCTTTGCGCGTTGTCAGGTTGATTGCCCCTCCGATGGCATCGCCGTCCATATCGGGGGTGACGGTTTTACTGAGTTCAATGGATTGAACCATGTCTGCCGGGATGGCATCCACTCCCACCGCACGGTTGTCCCCGGTTCCGGGCATAGCGGTGCCGTTGATTGAGATGGTCGACTTGGAAGGATCGGTTCCGCGTACACTTACCAACTTAGCCTCTCCCTGATCGTATTGGACGTGAACGCCTGAGATGCGTTTCAATGCGTCTCCAATATTAGGATCGGGAAAGAAACCCACCTGCTCGGCCGAAATCACGTTTACGATGCGGTCGGAGTTCTTCTGTTGATTCATTGCCCTGAGTGTTCCTCCGGTCGTCCCTTTTACGACAACTTCGTCGAGAACCACGTTGCTTTCCATCTTGATAATGATGTTGGCGGTCCTGTTCCCGCCTAGGGTTATATTCCTGGAAACGGTTTCGTATCCCACATAGGAGACGGTCAGCTCAAACTCGGTCCGGTTGCCCGGAAGCCCGGCAATGCGGAAGTGACCGTCAATATCGGTAACTGTCCCTTTGCTGGTGCCGATGATTTGGATTGTTGCGCCCGGCAGCGAAATATCCGTCTCGTCAATAACCCGTCCGGTGATTATTCCCGAGCCTGCATTTTCGTCAATCGGTTCTCCGTTCGCTTTCACGCTTGCCGATAAAAACAATAAAACCAGCAGGCTTAAAAAAATTTTTTTCATATACGATGAATTCATAAAGTGAAATGTTAAATAAAATTGCGGTTGAAAATTTTTGCAAAAAACGGACATTTATGTTACAGAACGATTACGTTTCGGCTAAGTTAAAGTTTCAAAAAAGTTTAGATATTGTTACTTGTGCTTCGTAACAATATCTTAGTTTTTTGTTTGATCTGAAAGAGGTATTTTTGCGGTATTAAACAGTTAAAATGAAGAAAATCATCTTGCTTTCGGCGGTACTGTTACTGGCAGGCTGCCAATCCCATAAAAAAACAAACGCTGTTGTTCCCGATGTAATCACAGCCAAAGCCAAACACGATACCGATGATCCGGCAATCTGGGTAAATCCTGCCGATATGACCCGATCGTTGATTGTGGGTACGGATAAAGACAGCGATGGAGCATTGTATGTTTATGACCTGCGGGGAAATATTATCAATACCGTTACCGGATTAAAAAGGCCGAATAATGTAGATATTGCTTACAGCTTGGAACTTGGAGACACTCTTGTCGATATTGCAGTGGTTACGGAAAGGGAGACAAACAGCATCCGGGTGTTTTCGCTACCCGACATGAAAGCTTTGGATAACGGTGGTATACCGGTTTTTGTGAATCAGGAGCAACGTGCGCCAATGGGAATAGCTTTATATACGAAACAAGATTCTGTGGGAAAGAGCCAGATTTATGCTATTGTGAGCCGAAAGGAGGGGCCACCGGACGGATATTTGTTTCAGTATTTATTAAAACCGGATTCACAGGGGGGGATAACCGGCGAATTGATTCGGCAATTCGGGAAATACAGCGGCAAGAAAGAGATTGAATCCATTGCTGTTGATAACGAACTGGGCTTTGTTTATTATTCGGACGAACAAACCGGGGTGAGAAAATATTATGCCGACCCGGCATCAGGGAACGAAGAACTTGCCCTGTTTGCTGATTTTGGTTTTAAGGAAGACAACGAAGGAATCTCCATTTATAGGAAATCGGCCCGTACCGGTTATATTTTGGTGTCTAACCAATCGGATCATTCTTTCATGGTATATCCGCGGGAAGGGACGGACGGAGATCCGCACTTTCATCCTCTGATTGCCGAAATTCCGGTCAGTGCAACGCAAAGCGACGGTTCCGATGTTTCCGCCCTAAACTTCGGAGAACCTTTTACGGAAGGAATATTTATTGCTATGAGCGACGACAGGACTTTTCATTTTTACGATTGGCGGAAATTTCAAAAGCTGATTGATGTTTCGTCCGTTACCGGTGACAATTGATCAGAACGGTAGATTGTCTTCCCATACCTAAGCCGATTCACGATGTTATTGCTACCCACCCGATGTTCCATCCTTCCAGCGTGGGTATCCGGATGATTGCATCGGATCCGTCATATTGCGGGCGGAGAATCACATCCGGTTGTCCCGCTTTTTTCCAGATGAACTGTTGTTTTTTGTTTGGGTCGCATCCGCGCAACCGAAGTTGTGTTTCCGGCTGATCCGATATGCTGCAATTCAGGAGGGTGACCGAACGAAGTTTTCCCCTTCCATCTATTCGGGGAACAACAACGGCTTGAGCGACCGTTTCCATGATGGCGGGCATCCGGTGACACGTTGTCCAATCGGCGATGCCTAATAAATTCAACCGTTGCGTATTGGAGATGGAGGGATCATACGAAGGAACCACGGCTGTTCGGCCTCCTCCTGGTGATAGGAAGCAGGACACGTGGGTCAATCCTTCGGGAGCCGGGATAGCGGTAAGCAGAGTGTCCAATCTCCGTTGTTGGGCAACTTTCCATGCAGGCGCATTGAGTAGTATCCCGCGGTGTTGAAAAAGAAAAATCGCTTCCTCTTTGTTGAGGCCGCTGATCGCTTCTGCATCCATAATCAAGGCTGATGGGTTATTGCCGTCGGGACAAAACGGTATTCCCAGAAATGACAGTGAAAGGACAGGGTCGTTCGCACCGGTTGTCGTCCATCCGAATGAAGGATCGCCCGGCCGTTTTTCCCGAATCACTTGCTTCGGACTGATGTAAGGATCCAATCCGCCAGGTTCGGTTCCTTCATTAAACCGGGCATATTCCTCGTAAAAAGGACGCCACTCCTGCAGTTTCTTGAAGTAGTTGTCGGCATACCACTCCATTGGTTCCGATGCGGAGCAGATGATGGCGTATGAAAGCTGAGTGGCACCCATGGATAAATAGAATAGCGATTCAACGCACAGTCCGTGTGGTGACTTTCCGCTGGCGTAATGACGATACCCCTCAATTTCTGCAGCGATCTCTTTTATGTCGGGATCGAGGCGTCGGATTTGTCGCGCCATGTCGTACCCTTTCATTACCATTTCGCGGGGGGCATGATCGTTATAAAAACCATTTCCGGGCCTGGAGGCTGGGGTCAGCCCTGTCTCCTCTTTCATCGCCCTAAAAATGGGATTCCAATCCCTGCCTTCAAGGAGTTCCCTGTGGAAGTTTGCATGCTGCAATCCCATGCGCGTTTTGGGCGAAACGCGGTGAACACTTCTGGAGATGGTGCGGGCAACGCTGGCGAGACTTTCTTGTGAGAAAGCAATCCATTGTTGTCTCACAACACCCTTTTCGTCATTCGCATCCAAGGCCTGTACCAAAGTCTCCCTGCTCCATTGTCTGCCGTACTGGTCATTGAATTGACGGATACAGGTGTCGCAGAAGCACAGTTGACGGGCCGGCCAATGGTGTGTTACGCGCAGATCGTCATCCAGCCATACGATATCCGGTTGGCAACGTTCGGCGTAGAGTGCGTACATCTCTTTCAGGTATTCGTGATATTTGGGTTGACGTGGGCAGTGACCGGTACGTGTCACGACACCGTTAGCGTCAGTGATTGCACCCCATTCCGTGGGAATTAACTCCTCAGACCCGCTTTCAAAGTTATCCCCATGTCCCAGCGTGATCGCTTGAACGGAGGGGATCACTCCGATCTCGCGTATTTTTTGAGCAGCGACGGCCATGGATGCGGCTGATTGGCGATGGACATCCATCGATAGCGTTTCGAACTCCGCACAGAGCCAAACCTCCTCGAATGTGTTGGGATATGCCTGCATGGCCTGTAGGAACTCATTTCTTAAAACCGTGTCATTGTGGTGCTCAGGCCACAAGCGCAAGATCATTTTGAAATCCGATGGTGCAGGACCAGGGGATTGTTTTGACTCGTTACAAGACGCTATCAAAAGCATACCAAGAAAGGCAATAACAAAAAATTTGGTGTTCATAAGAAATCAAAAAGTCGTTTGGACACACCTGGCTCAATAACGATTGGCTATCTCCTCGGATTTTTTCTGTGGATAGAGCTCTTGAAGCTATGAGGTATGTATCAGTTCTATCTTAATTAAGAGGAAATACCTGTTTATTAATATTCCATCCTTTCACTACCAATTTTCTATTTTCAGGCAATTTCTCCTTATTAACTTCTATGGTAATGATTTTTCTCTCTCCAGGAAGCAATGAGAAAAAATTATCCGTATAAAAAGAGGGACGAACAGGAGAATCGTTACCATCCAGAAATTGCAGTTGAGTAAAAAAGGCAATAGAGCCGGACGTATTGTTGATATCTATTTCCACAAAAAAACCATTGTTCTCTTCACGTGTTTTGTAATTTACCCTGAGTTTGGCTTTTTTCAGTTTGGATAGGTCCTGAAATCCGGCGGTAGTTGGTCCTGTTAATGTGTTTTTTCCTTCGTATTTACTATTGGAGCGCCAATAGAAATTACTTCCTACCTCTTTTCCTTTTTCATTCAATAATCTTAGTTTTATGAAGTGAACACCGGTAACATCTGTCGGAAAATCAATTTTGAAAATATCCTCACAAACGCCGTCTTCAGGGATATTGATTTTTGCTTCTTTGGAGAAAATTTTCGTTGAATTCAGGTCGTAAACTTCGGCTTTTACCTTATAATTATCATAAGAGCGGTAATAATCATTCACCACCGAAACTGTATTTTTAAGATAATCAAACTGAGGATGTAAAGGTTCA
Organism: Porphyromonadaceae bacterium; assembly: GCA_022840285.1. Classification (GTDB taxonomy): domain Bacteria; phylum Bacteroidota; class Bacteroidia; order Bacteroidales; family Dysgonomonadaceae; genus Petrimonas. The sequence goes on along the minus strand of JALHIE010000008.1, from coordinate 12,114 downwards.
CAAGCGTTCTGAGCAGCATATAGGGCAGCCGTTGGTTCCAGCGACCAGTCCCACATGCGGGAACAAACCTGACGGATAGGAGAATTGTGGTACCAGAACAGAAATCCGGAAGCATAGCGGTCGCCATAATTCAATTTATTATAATTCCAGACTTCCCAGATGCTTTTATAATTAAATGCTCCAACAAACTGTCCTTTCTCCGCAAACTCCTCAATATTATCAGATGGCCCGTATTCATTAACCATATCGGTGTAGAGTGATGTCATCAGATGAAACCCATTTCCATCGGAATAATCCCAAACGTTCTTGTTGATTGGCCAAAGATCTTTCTCATCCATCATTTCACGTAAACATTCCACTGTGGGCAGGGAAGGTGCCCCATACTCAGGGTTAAAGCCATCTATGCGGCTTCCTCTATCGGAAGCTGTATTTTCATAATGGCGCATAATGTTCACCTGTTTGTATGGACTCCCATCATGTACTCCGCAACATTCCGATTGCATCTGATATCCGCGTGTTCCGTCCAGCCGGTTAATCAGAATTTCAGTTTCGGACATCTCCGTAGACTCGTTGGATGAAACATAATAGGCCAAAGAGGGGTGATTGCGGATGCGTTTGACTGTAGAAGCTACATTGCTGTAATATACGTTCTTATCTGCCGGATGTTTTGTATCCCCGGTCATCCAGAACTCGGTCCATACCATAATACCCAGTTCATCACACAACTGAAAAAAATAATCGGATTCCGTGATTCCTCCACCCCAGAAGCGGATCATATTAATTCCAGACTGTGCCGTGTAACGCAATTCAGCATAGGTGCGTTCATTTGAATTTCGAAGCATATTTTCTGGAAGCCAGTTGGTTCCCTTTATGAAAATCGGTTTGCCGTTCACACAAAATGTACGTGATCTGTCCGGTGTATCGGTGTGGGAGGTTATCTCCCTTATTCCAAATTGGACCGAGATAGAATCCAGGATATTTCCTGATTTATCCTTTACTCTTAGGCTAAGATCATACAACTCCTGTGGCCCTTTATTTATGGGCCACCACAAGCGGGGATTCTTGATGGCCAACTGGGGAAACTCATCCGGAGTAAAAAGCACCTCTTCCTGTTCTCCCCTGATTAACCGTACCTGCTTTTCAAAGGTGATGTTCTCATTTTTTATTTCCCCTTCAACGGTCAGTTCATGAACTGTCCAACTGTCATTGGGATTGATAACCTCCACTGAAACTGTTTGTCGTGACAAATCATAACCGGGTTTGGACAAATCGGACTTGACAAAAGGATGACGAAGCGTCACATTCCCCGTAGTATATATGGATATAGTTCTCCATATCCCGGTATTGCGATCCCTTATTCCGTCCAGGAATGTAAAATCCCAGCCCACGGTCATCAGTTGCGTTACGTTTTTCCCGATTTCCCCGTTGCCACCGTTCTGAAATTCATTATTCAGTGCACCAATCGCTTTCTTCCCTTTTGGTTTTATTGTACCCGGCACATCTACGGGGTAAACTTTAATTGCCAATACGTTTGTTTGATCAAAGTGAATGTAATCGGATATATCTATATGATCCTGATAAAACATGCCCACAACGCTACCTATCATCTTTCCATTTAACCACAATTCGGCACGGTAATTGACCCCATCAACCTGCAACCACGTTTTTTTATTTTTAAAACCATCAGCGGGAGTCTCAAACTCTGTTCTGAACCAATAAGTATAGAAATCGCGACCGGCATGGTAAAGATCCGGAATCAGGTTAGATTCCAGTTTATTGTTTAATCCATAATAAGGTTCGGGATATATTTTATTATATACCAAAGAGTTGAGCACTGTTCCGGGAACAATCGCCGGCATCCAGTCCTCAGTACAGGCATTTGTTGTGGAAATATCTTCTGTTCTTATCGTCAAATCGGTCGCTTTCTTCATCTTCCAGATAAATTGACCTTTGTGCCCATTCTGTGATGTAAGCACTGCTTTATACGCGCGCTCAGTCTTTACCTCTTGCCCATAGCATAAATGTGAGCAGCATAATGCGATAACGAATAGGAATGTAATTCTGGTTCTCATTTTGTTATAATCAAATTTTATTGGTAGTTTATCGTTGGTTGAGTATTTTATCCACTTTCTATGCGGTGTTGTTATTCGTATATCCATTTTATATGCAATAACGTATTTTCCGCGACAGCCAAGTGTGTTTTCTGCGATTGGCTTCCGGCGCAATAACTGAGTAAAATGTTTTCTTTATTTACAAAGTGTACTGCCGCATAGCAATACCATCCGTCTGTATCACTATGAATATCTTTGATTTTCTCCCATGTTTTACCTTCATCTTTGGAAACAGCAACCGTCATTGGTGTCCTCATGCCCTTTGTTTCAGGGTTTGAACCGTCGTTATTGTTCCACACCAGTAACCAGTCTCCTGTTTCGGGAATTCTTTCGATAGTAGCAGGTGATAGAGGTGACGGGATATTGCTGGTTTCAATGTGACTCCATGTCTGACCCCTATCGGATGAATAAGATAATTGCTGAAATCCTCCGCTTGCACGGATAAACATCATTACTCCACCGTCTTTCAGTTCAATTAATCCGGGTTCTTGCGTAACAATATCTGTATTATTTGGGACTTGTGAATCGGTTTGCCAGGTCTGACCATTATCATCCGAGTAGTAACAATATAAATGGGCTTTATTCATCCATTCTCCTCCCGGAGTTTTATGTAACGCCACAGCCATCAATAATCGACCGTCTTGTAATTGAATGACCCTGTCGTTGTTGAGTACAAAATACCCTTTTCTGTCGGTAATACAGGGTATCGGATCACTCCACGTCCGGGCTTCATCCTTAGAGATCCGCATCATGGGAGTACAGTCTTCCGTTGAGTTCTTCTTCAAATAAAAGAGGGCAATATCTCCGTTTTGTAAACGAAGCAGTGAAACCGACATGACATTCATCCCCCCTTCATTTTCAACGATGGTCTTATCCTCATTTGTCCAGGTTCTTCCTCCGTCTTCAGAGATCCTCCCCGCAAGAAAGGCGGGATCATGATCACCTCCGGATCCTGCGGTATAGTGGCTGTACACGAACAGGATCCTCCCGTCCTGAAGAGTTATAAAATCGCCTTCACTGTTCCGGGGATTATCGCTTGAAGGAGGTAGTTTCAATACCGTTTTCGGGGAATAACGAGACAACCTGTTTGCATCCCTGATGGATGAGCAGGAGGTGAGCGAACCAACAATCAAACTGTTTACAACAATAAGAATCAATTGCCGCCAACAGGTAAACTTTTTGTTCATAACCATTCTTTAGTTTTTCTTTTGCCAGCTGGTCGGTCGATAGTGGCCGCATTTGTTTGGCACGTTAATTTATTTTAATGGGTCATCCTACTTTAATTTCCAGTGTGATGTGAAGATTGAAGTCGGTTCACCCGGATTTTCCTGTTGATAGAATACGGTCAATATGTTTCCGTCATCCAGCTGCACACTTGCCGGATATCCCAAATCTCCATTATATGCTTCGGCAAGCGTAATCTCGTCTTTTATATCCCATGTCTTCCCTTCGTCGCGACTGATACAGGCACGTTCACTACAAGGCGATCGTCTGTGTCCGTATACCACCAACAGCCAACCATTGTTCAACTCCAGCAAATGAGGAGGAAATCCCCACATGGGTGTTTCGTGAAGCACTGTCCATGTTTTGCCGCCGTCGTAACTTTCCGATTGCAGCAGGAAGCTTTTTTTACGGTCTTCCGGTTCATTTCTCACCATTGCCACCAGTTTGCCGCTCTTTAGTTCCACCACATGGGGTTCATGTATGTTGCGCGCATTTCCTGTGTCTGTTGGGATGACGGAAATCACTTTCCAGTTTATCCCGTCATCTTTCGATTCCTCCACGACGACAGAATAGGTACCCTCCCACGATCCTTTACCGACATAGAGCAGGCGTCCGTCTTTCAGTTGGATGGGGCCGTGGGGAGCAGAGCCAACTGTTCTTGAGGGTTCGAGCCATGTTTGACCTCCATCTTCCGACCTGCGTACCCAGTTTCCCAACCACTGTTTCTTCAGTTCTTCAGGGATCTTCTCCGCTACCCGGGCATATTTTTGATAAGTCCATTTCCAGCTGGGATCGGCATAAGCCAGAGAAGTAAACCAACTGACTAATAAGGTGCCTTTGTCGGTCTGAATGATTCCTGCATCCCTATCATCCAGCGGGCTGTTGTTCACGGTTTCCGGTTCAGACCAAGTCTTCCCTTTATCTCTGCTTCGGATAAGCCGTGTTTTACCCCAGGGACAAACGTGTGAATCCCTGTCTCCCGAGTAAACAATCAGTAATTCGCCATTGTTTGTTTTCGTGATCGACGGCCAGCCGAGATAGCGATTTGGTTCGGTAAAAGGATCGGTTGCTTTCAGGTGCCCATTTTCATCGATTGACTGACCGATAACCAGGTACTTTCCGGGTTCTTTAGAGACAAGCTTCGTTTCCATGATTTCAGCAATCCTGTTTTGTGGTGTGCCCAGGCGTATCGTCTCTTGGTCTAAAACGGTATAATTATGCTGATCACTCGCTGACAGACCCCTGGTCAGTAAGCTTCCCACTGTTGTTAATCCGGAAATTTTTAAGAAGTTGCGTCTGTTGTACTTTTTGTTATTCATCTTTTTTGTCTGTTATCGAATAAATATTCAATTGCGCTGAGTTTTTTTCTTTTTCAAAGAGAGCCGATTTCTTCTGCTTGGGTAATATTTATATTTGGAAATCGGTTCCTGACCTTTCCAATCTGGGCGGCGATGTATTGCTTAAACTCCGGCGAGTTGACAATCTCGATATCTTCCAGCAGGCCGATGTTAAATTAAGTAATGCGTATTCGGATGAAAAAACAAATATACCATAATTTTCAAATAAATATCGGAATTACCTTTATGAAATCCAGTCTCCAGAGAAATTGGCAAACAAGTCTATCAACACGTATCCAGGTAAATAGGGAAAATTTTGGAGTTATCCGGTACCGAAACCGGCATGGAAAATCATTTGTTCAGCTTTGTTCTCCAGAGATCGGAGTTGACCATAAAAGGAACCGTAAAAAAAGTAGCCAATGCTTAATTTTTCTTTTTCAACTGAATGTTTCGCAAAGCTGAGGTTGTCCTCCACGAACAAATGCCAAAGGGTTTTGAAAGGCTTACTTCACTGCGGACGGAGAGTTGCTTGCCAGAAGTGAAAAAATCTACGATCTGCTCTCCATCGATCCATACTTCAATCTTTTCTGAGGATACTTTTAAGTGAATGGCGTACCAGGTATCGTGGTCGAATTTTTTCAAGGTGTGAGTTTCGTTGTCCGACGCGTCTGATCCGTCGATGTTGCTAAGGCCCACCACCGGGCCGCCCCATCCTCCCACAATCAATGTGCAAAACGAATCTTCCACTGGGAAAGTCATTCCGCAAAAAAAATCATTACCGGTTATTTTTCTGGCTTCCAGCTTCACTTCATAATTTGTTTTTGGAAAATTCCCATTCCAGGTAACACCCGTACAGCCATCCCCCATTCCAAGCACAATTTCACTTTCAGTAACCTGAATCGGACCCTGTGTGCCAAAGTTGGTAATTTCCCAGCCATCCAATGATTTGCCATCAAACAGCTGAACCCATCCAGGATCAACACGTTGGGGTATATTTTCAACTTTATTCTTACTTTTTTGATTGCCAACACAGGCTGATAGACCAATCAGAAAAGCTGCTGCAGTATAAGCTATATAAGGGGCTGTTCCCTTACAAAACGAATGTTTTTTTTGCATGAAAGAAATTTTTACTTGTTTTTTTATTCTACTGTGCAAGTTAATAAATATTGGGTGGACAGCGACCCGAATCGCTTTACCGGGAAAACACACAAGGAACTGTTAAAACTTCACTTCCATCAAGTGGATATCCGATAAAACAACGCGGGTGTTGCCGGCATTGCCCAGCGAGAAGACGATGCGTGCCTGCGGATCGTTTTGCACGGAGGTAAAAAGGAGGTTGTAGGAAGAACGACTCTTGTCGATCACGACCGACCGGTTGCCGTAGGCTGTCCAGGGATCTGAATTCCGGGTGATGGCAACCTCCAAGCTCCGGTAGTCGCTGTCGGGAGAGGAAGCGCTGAAATACAGCCGGTATGTTTTTCCTTTTTCTATACCGATACCTGGCTTGATGAACTGGATGTGCCATCCCAACGCCCCCGGCTGCGTGACGGTAACGGTTACCTTGTTGTTCGCGATGGCCATGGACGATCGGGCCGATGCATCGTTGTTGGACAGGAACCAGCCATCGCTCTGCCCGTTGGTAAAATCACTGCTGTAGAGATTCATATACTCCGGGATGTAGGGTTCTGGCATTGGGTCGCTGATTAGCGCGTCCACCAATTGTGTTTGGTACCGACCTTTCTGTGGATCGTATATCCCGAAACCGGAGTTCCACTCCCAGTAGGCCCAACTGAAACCCTGTTGCTCGAACCACCGGGCAAGAAACCGGGTCCACCTGACCCGCGACTGGATATCGGCACGCGAGTAGGCACCAAACTCACCCACATGTACCGGGATATGCTTTTCAACGGCCAGCCGGACAATTGTCTTAAAATCCTCTTCTACCGCCTGTCGCTCGAATTCGGTATCACGCCACTGTGTCCCCAGCCAAGCATCGGAACCTTCCGACCAGCCGGCTCCCTGGTGCGTGAACTGAAACGGGTTGTAATAGTGAATAGTGAGGATGACCTGGGGATCGTCAGGTATTACCAGCGAACGCAGACCGCCGACTCCGCCCCACTCGGCAGTACCAACCAGTACGCAGCGCTTCGGATTGGTCTTGCGGATAACCTGTAGCGCTTCTTCCAGGTAATTGTTCCACAAGGTGGGTGTGAGTTTGTCGTGAGGTTCGTTCAGTATCTCAAACAACAGGCTGTCGGGGTATTCCTTGAAAAGACCGGCAATTTGTTCCCATTGCGAGAGAAACCGCGCTTTCTCCCCGGCGGGGTTAACCATGAGCGCATCGTGATGGTGCATGTTGAGGATGATGTGCAGCTTCTGCCTCAACGCTTCGTCGACCACCGACTGGATGGTGCTCATGAAACTGTGCTCAATGGTGTAGGGTGCAGCCGACATGCTGCGGTCATCCCGCTCCCAGCGGATAGGGAGGCGCACGTGAGTGAAACCGAGGTCGGCAATACGCTTCAGGTCGGCAGGATCGAAAGGCGATTGCCAAGACGGCATCGCCTCATAAGTATTCCCGATATTGATCCCTTTACCCAACCGGGTATTGATCTCGGAGGCACTCCTCCAGGTTTTTTTTTCTTTCGGCTCTTCGGGCTGGTTACTGCACTGCTGAAACAGGAAAAAATAAATCGCAAGCAATAACAATGATCTTTTTTTCATGCGGGTTGTATTTTTTGATTTGTATATGATAATCAGCTGCTACTTACCAATTGAAACAAAGGTATGATTATTTTTTAATTGAAAGAGACCGTTGCTGTTTTTTGGCACTTTGTTGATCTTTGTTGCGAGGTGTGGAAATTTACCCCAATCCAGTTCAACGATATTTTCCCATATAATTAATAGACTGTTGGTTACGTTTCGTCGTCAGTTGATTTTAACACTTGAAAACAAAGTTTTTGGTGCAAAAGTTTTTTTTTAATAAAAACGGACGTACTTTTGTTTCTGGAAAAAACGGCTTTTAGTGAAAAGTCAACAGCAAATAAACTTGGTTAAATGCGTGAAGCACAAGCAGGTTTGAGTATTAATTAAAACATTTTTTATGAAGTATGTGAACTTTTGCCTTGTAGCAATTGTTTCGCTTTTTTTCATGTCGAGCTCGATCAAAACCGAAAAAACTTCCACAGGTTATTATCCCGGCGAACAAATTCCAAATATTGTTCTCAGCGGATGGGAAGGACGATATCTCGACTTAAGCGAATACAAAGGCAAAAAAGTAGTATTAAGTTTTTGGGCGGCTTACGATGCCCAATCAAGAGCCAGCAACGTTCGGCTGTATAACTATTTAAAGGAAGCAGCCCCCGACATTACGTTTCTATCGATCTCGTTTGACGAGAACAGGAACGTTTTTGAAAAAACAGCGCTCTTGGACAAGATTGATTTAAATTCGCAGTTTTGCGATGAAACAGGAGTAAACTCAGCTATTTACAAAGAATTTCGGTTGAGGAATGGCTTCAGAAATTACTTGATCGATGAAAGCGGAGTTATTTTGGCGATAGACCTCTCGATCGAAAAATTAAAAGACCTGATCTGAGTAGTTCGAACGTATTTAAAAGCCAGGGTGCTCAATATAGGCACCCTGGCTTTTTTTACTTCTTCTTGGCTTGGTTAGCCACGGCATCCATCAGTTTTTTTATCTCTTCCGGATCACCCAGGAAATAATCTTTCACCAGGTTCATGTTGTCGTCGAATTCAAACACGTAGGGAACAGCCGTCGGCAGGTTCAGGCTTACGATATTTTCATCGGAAATACCTTTCAGGTGTTTGATAATCCCTCGGAGGCTGTTTCCGTGGGCGGCAATAATCACTTCGTTGTATTTCTCTTTCATTTCGGGCACAACGGTATCGTTCCAGTAAGGAAGAATACGGTCTACCGTGTGGCTCAACGCTTCGGTAAGAGGCAGGTCATTTTCGTCAACCCCCTTGTAACGAACATCCATAAAAGGAGAGCGGGGATCGTCCTTGGCGAGTTCCGTTGGAGGAACATCGTAGCTCCTGCGCCATATGAGCACCTGTTCGTCTCCATACTTCTCGGCCGTTTCAGATTTGTTTAATCCTTGCAGCATTCCGTAATGCTTTTCGTTGAGACGCCACGTTTTTTCCACGGGAATCCAATCCAAGTCCATCTCATCCAGGACGACGTTCAAGGTTTTTACAGCTCTTTTCAGGTACGATGTGTAGGCTTTTTCGAAATGAAATCCCTCTTTCTTCAATAGTTTCCCTGCTTTGTGGGCCTCTTCAACACCCTTTTCAGTTAAATCCACATCGGTCCATCCCGTAAAACGGTTCTCCTTGTTCCACACGCTTTCGCCGTGGCGAATTAATACTACTCTCTTCATTGTGTATAATCTGTTTAATTACTGTTTATTGTTTTGGAGGGACAAAACTACTCAAAAAGGATGAATTTTCCGAATTTTTACCGGGCTATTTACACTGCGATGACTCAACGGTATAAAGGTTGATTTTCCTGCATGTTACGAATAATTTTTATTTGTCCCGTCAGTAAATAGAAAGACAGGAGCGACGCCAGGAAGTCTGAAACCGGCATGGCGATCCAGACGCCGTTCAACCCAAACAACGGAGGGAAAATTAACAGTCCGGGAACCAGAAAGATAATTTGCCGGCTTAAACTTTGGACAATTGCTTTTTTTGCCTGTCCGATGCTTTGGAAAAAATTTCCTGCAACAACCTGAAATCCCACCAGGGGAAATGCAATCAAACCCAATCGGATACCGTTTTCCGCAATTTCAAGCAATGCCTTGTCGACGGTGAAAGCACCGGCAAACTGGCGGGGAAAAAACATACCGATACAAAATCCGGTACTCGTGATAATGGTCGCCACTTTTACGGCGTAAAAAAAGGTGTCTTTGACCCGCAAAAAGTTCCCGGCTCCGTAATTATACCCGATAATTGGCTGGGTACCCTGGTTTAACCCCACCACCGTCATAATAATGATCAGTAGCATGGAGTTGAGTATCCCGTAGGCACCCACGGCTAAATCGCCTCCGTGTTTCAACAAAGAGGTGTTCAACAAAACAGCCACACCCGATGCCGCTACCTGCATAAAAAATGGCGAAAGTCCGATTGATACGATAGCGAGAACAATGTTCTTATTCAACCGGATATTCTCTTTTCGCAAGCGTATAAGGCTGTTTTCCTGTACGAAATGATGCATCACAAACAGCATGCCTACAAACATGGAAATAACTGTGGCCCAGGCAACACCCGCAATACCAAGATCAAAAACAAAAATAAATATCGGGTCGAGAATAATGTTCAAAAGTGCTCCTATCAGCATCGTTGTCATTGCTTTTTTGGGATATCCCGAGGCACGCATCATGTTGTTGAAGCTGTAACAGAGGCTGATAAATACATTCCCTATAAGAACGATCTGTAGATACTCTCGTGCGTAAGGCAGTGTTTTTTCCGTAGCTCCGAAAGCGAGGAGGATAGCATCCAGATAAACAAAGAAAAGGGTCATGACCGCCACGTTGAACAAAAGGATAAGCATCAGGGAGTTGCCCAGTATCTGCTCTGCCGTATGTTTCTTCCTTTCGCCCAAACTGATGGAGATCCGGCTTGCGGCACCCACACCAACCAACATTCCGAGTGAGGACGCAAGTATGGTAACCGGAAAAGTGATGGCCAATCCCGAAATGGCGTACGCTCCAACCCCCTGGCCTATAAAAATCCGGTCAACAATGTTGTAGAGCGAATTTACAAGGGTACCGATAATGGCGGGAATGGAATATTCCCAGACCAGGGCACTTATTTTTTTTGTTTCGAGAGTAAGTTCCTTATCTGTGATTGATTGTTGCACAGTGAAAGCGAGGTTTTAAATTTAATCATCCGGAACTACCGGCACAGGATGATCTGTTCGACTTATAACGAAATTTCCAGGGTTTATGTTCGGACGATCTTTTATCCTTTGTGTGTCATCACTTTCAATACAATCCGGTCGGTTTCTGCCATACCCTGGTTCCCTATTATGGCGAGGTTCTGAATGGTTTTGTCTACGTCTTCATTCACGATCCCTTCCTGGGACGTTACCACCCGGTTCTCTATCGCCATCAGCGCAGAGAGCATTGCTGTGGAGGTGCCGCTGGCAATTTTTAATGCACAACTGGGCTTTGCCCCGTCGCAAATCATACCGGTTATGTTGGCGACCATGTTTTTTATGGCAAACGTAACTTGCGTATAATTGCCTCCCATCAGGTACGTTATGCCGCAGCTTGAGCCCGCTGACGCCACTACACAACCGCATAATGCAGACAGCCTTCCCAGGTATTGCTTGATGTAGATAACCGACAGGTTGCTGAGAATAAGCGCCCTGATAAGGCTTTCTTCATCACTGCCAGCGTCCTCTGCATAGGTTAATACGGGAAGTGTAGCTGCTACACCCTGGTTCCCGCTTCCGGAGTTACTCATTACCGGAATCAGGGCGCCGTCCATCCTTGCATCGCATGCTCCGGCTGTAGCCGAGATCATGTGGCTGTGCGGATTTTCCCCGAAGATGGCTTTCCCCCTGGCGCCCGTCAGGCTTTTGGCCACGTTGTGTCCGTAACTTTGTTTTTGGGATTGTAACGAAGCTTCCCGATTCATTTTTGCCGCTTCAAGGATGAAATCCAATTCATCTATAGGCGATTCAACGGCGTATTTGTATACTTTCTGAAACGTAAGTTGCACATTCTCTTCCTTTTCTTCCGCTGTTTCCATTTCCTTTTTCAGCAGATCAGCACCGTTTTTTCCGATATAGGAGAACTGGGTATGGCTGCCGCGAACAACAGCCACGGACGATTCATTTCCGGCGTAACACCGGACTTCAATATACAACCTGTCTTCTACCTCTGTTTCAACATCGATTTTTATTCGTTTGTCTTGAATGTAGCGTTTGGCACATTCCACATCGGCAGGCTGGAGATCCCGGAGAACTTCCAAACCGTACTCCGGTTTTCCGATCAGTGAACCCAGGGCAACGGCGATAGGTAGCCCGATCATTCCTGTACCGGGAATTCCAACACCCATGGCGTTTTTAAACACGTTGGCGCTCAGGATCACGTCGATACGCTCGGGTTTACGTCCCAGGGTTTCCGTAGCTTTTGCCACGCAGAGCGACACGGCGACAGGCTCCGTACAACCGATAGCCGGAATTATTTCACGTTGCATCAATCGCTTGATTTTCTTTCTTTCCTGCGGGTTCAGCATGAGAATTTGTGGTTCAAAGAAGTTAAGTATGCGGCAAAGTTACACAAAAAACAACAGAATGGCGTCTGAAAGGAGAAATATTGAAAAACGAATATACCGTTGACAGGATACGAATATAATTGTATATTTGAACTCCAAACAACCTTAAAGAGATATGACAAACAACGAACATTTAC